>DAISKX010000036.1:0-13320 GCA_036820725.1 Nitrospiraceae bacterium | reverse complement strand
CATCCAGTTGTTGGCCGTCGCCATGGCGCTCGAGCAATTGGGGATCGCTCAGAACATCGTCGTGGTCGGATTCGGCATTACGTTGGGGGGTATCGTATTGGCGGGAGCGATCGCGTTCGGGCTCGGATCGAAGGACCTGGCGAAAGATTATATCGAGCGTGGGTTATCGATCCGGTCTCGGGAGCGTGGTACGGACGACCTTCGGCATTTGTAGATCAGGAGCGCGGTCGAGAATGGGCGATGAGGAGACAGACCATATGATACAACCCGCGGAAGAAGCGGAGCGGAAGGCAAAACTTTGGCTTGGGGGCGAGGCCGTGGTCCCTCGATATCCTCGCCAACGTCAGTTCAGCGTGCCGCTCACCGGAATTCTGGCGCTTGCAACGGGATTCAGCTTTGCGGCGGGTTTCTGGATCGGCTATCACGTGTTTGGGAGAAAAAGGTGAACGTCCGGATCCGATCGTGCGCATTGGCTCATCACGAGATTCGCGACGCAAAGAATACTGAGATTCACGACGTGCAGAATAATGCACGTCAAGTTTGTGAACGGGCGCGAGGTTCACGACGCGCTGAATAAAGCGCGTCACGTTTGTGAACGCCGGCGAGTCGGTGAGCCGGCAATGTCCGGTGCGCCCAGTGTCCCGTGAGCCGGCATATATTCGAGGCGAATTGTAAGCATTCTTACCCACACCACCCCGAGCCTGCCGAGACAGGCTCTTTTTCCCGTTGATCTTACCCGCCCACCTCGAGACTGTTCGATGGACTTACGTGTCGTGCAGAATCGTTAGAACCGCCGTATTCCAACCGATAGGTCCACTGCCTGCCGCACGGTGGAGATGGGGCAGGTGGATCTCTGGATCGTAAGAACCATCAGGCTTCTGGACAAGAATCGGTCGATCGACGGCCTTCAACATAGGGAGATCATTGAGACTGTCTCCGATGCCAATAGAAACAATCTCCCGGTCTTGTGATTCCGCCTGACGCCTATACCACTCTAGAAGAAGACGACTCGCCCGGCCTTTGTCGCTCGCCCCCATCAAATGATAGAACCGCCCCCCCTTGGTGCAATGGAGGCCGCGACCTTCAACATAAGGCCGAAGATCCTCGCAGGTGATTCCGTCATGGTTGATGAGAAACGGCTCGTCGAATTCGCGTTGTTTGGCCAACACTGCATCGGCCGGTGAGAGTCCGGTATATCGTGCGATTTCGTCCATCGACATATCTCCAAATCCCAATAGGCGACAGCCCAGAGCCTGTTCGATTTCTTTAAGGGCTACGCGCACTCCAGTATAGGGCATCCCGAGCTCAACGACCTGATAGTGTCCTCGCATAGCCGACTGTTCCACTAGAAACGGAAAATAGGATCTTGGAATAAATATTCCCCCTCCATTTTCGACGATGAACGGGTGCCCGTTACGTAACTGAAATCGGAGCGGTTCCATCTCTGCCCGTGTCTTGCTCGATACAAGCACGATAGGGATTCCCAAGTTTTGGATATGCTGTAACGCTTCTGTGGCTGCCTCATAGGAATACGACGTCGCGTCGAGTAAACTGCCGTCCAGATCGGTAAGGATAATGAATTGCGTCATTGAGGATAGACAACTCCGTGGATGGTCGCAGTATACGAAAGCCCGGTCATTCTAGGAAGTGGATCGCACCAGAAGAGTAAGGGACAGCCCGTCTTCGCTCCGTAGGATCAGTCTCCTCATGAGCTACGGACTTGCGCCAATCAAGGCATACCAAGTGCCAGCATGAGCCAGCCTGACGGGCAGCTGTGGGGGCTGGGCCGCCAGCTTTTGGCATGACTGTCCAAATTTGGTTAACGGGAGATACCTCATATTGGTTCAAAATGGGTAGTAACCTGACAAATTCGCTCACTGTCTAATCCTTCTTTCCTACATGTACGAAGGCACCCCGTTTGCATCTCTTCCTTCGCTTTTCCCCGCCTCGGGAGAGTAATCGCCTTCTCAAACATTGAATCCGTTGAGACAGCCGAGCGGGAAGCCTTTGATCTGCTAAGGTTATATTGTGCGATCCGATAAAAAATCACCCTCAAAACCCGAAAAAAAATCTGCTTCCCGCGCCCACAAAAGGGGCGTCGTCGGTTACAACAAAAAGACCGCTCTACTCGAAGATGCCATCACACAGATGAACGCCGGTAAGTACGGCCGTTCTTCTGCCGCTTTGAAGGAACTTCTCGCCCTCGATCCCCTCAATACCGAAGCGCGCAGGCTGTTTGCTACGCTGCATCTTCGACTCGGCAGCCTGATCAGCGCACGAACGGCGTTCGAATCTCTCGCACGGGAAGCATTGGAACGCCAAGACTATTGGCTGGCAGAATCGCTTTTACGAGAATATCTGACAGCGGGACCTCGATGCGTCCCTTTCCTGGAAATGTTGGGGCAGGTGTACGAGCAAAAAGGCGACGCGATGGCAGCGGTTACCGAGTACGGGAAAGCCATCGAAGTGTTGACCGAGGACCCCGACCCGGAACATCCGACTCGCGCGACCGAACTGTTCGCGAAGATCCGCTCACTTGCTCCGGGCAGTCCCGTCGCATTTCGCTTTGCAGCGCTGTTTGATGCGACGTCCGGCGAGATGCTGTCATCCGGCGATCCGGCGGGCGAACAAGTACGGACAGAACAACCAGATCCAGAGGTACCGGTTGCTGACGTCAAGGATGATTCCGCCGCGGTAGCTCCTATGCCATGGGAGCAACTCGAGGAAACTGTCGTGGCCGAACCTTCGCTCCCGGTTGAGAATGTGCATATGGAGTATTTGCCGGACGTAACTTTGGCCTGTGATCAAAGGGCGGAAGATCTTCAGACTTTGAGCCCGGAGATGCAGGATAACGCCACATTGGTTCAAGAGTTCTCCCTGACAACGCACGACCAGAAGCCGCTGGACCCTGCAGGACCACCCGTTCAAGAGTCAGCCACAGAATCAACATTGAACCTCATTGAAAATGTGGAGCCCTCGACGGCTCGTACTCTTGTCGAAGAAGAGAGATTACCGGACCCGGCACCGGTACTTTCTGATGCTGATCAGATGCTACCGGAGCTGACCCCGAACGAAGGCCAGAGTCTGCCAATAGTCGAAGAGCCGGCGATGAGTCATGAGCCGGTTCTCCAGGAAGTGACTGAGCCGATCGCCGAAGGCCCATCAACGCCATCACCGATGCCTTGGGATCAGATCCAGGAAGCCACGCTCAATATTCCTCAAGCGGTAGTGCAGACTGCACAAGACGATTCGGTACCGGCAGCGACCCTCCCCGAAATAGTCGCGACGGGTGATACACAGGGATCTCATCTTGAAACGGACCAGACCGTCATTCCAGTCCCATCCGAATCGCTTTTCACATCGATGTCGTGGGAAGAGGTTCTCGCTTCGATCGGAGATGCATCGGAGTCTACAGGCACGACCGAATCAAAGCCGGACTCTGCAGAAGCTGCTGACAAAACTTCTGCGTCTCTCGAAAAACATCATCATGATCTGCTCGCGGAAGTGTCGGCCATTGCAGAAGCTTACGGCCAACATCCTTCAGACAGCATATTGCCTCCTGCTCATGAATCGCTGACTGAATCACCGGTTCTTTCCACACCCATGCCATGGGAACAGGTGGAGGAAGATACGGTATCGATTCTGCGGCATGAACCGGAGCCTGAATTCGGTACCGCTCCGGAGGCACCCGTTACGACGAGAGAGGATGAGGCGGCCTCTCTCTCTGCGTCGCTGGACGATAGCAGGGAACTTGGTCCGCGGGCTCTCGCGGCAACCGATGTGGAAGCAGTTTCGGAACCGACAGTACAGAACAAACTCGTCGACGAAACGGAAGTGATTTTTCATCAGGACGTCGAAGGACCTGGCCCGGAAACGTCCGCAGCTCCTGAAGCCAAGGAAGCCTCCGCGAGTATCTTGAAACCACCTGGGATAGAACAGGCGGCGATCCCGCTTCCCCTTCCTCCGGAGACCAGTTCAGTCTTGACCGAAGAACCGACACTCATCGTTCGAGCCGACGTCAGGCCCGATCAGGAAGCCCAGACCCAACAGCCTCAAAACGGTATCCAGGAAACACACGTATCTGCACCTTGCACGGTCGATCGTGTGGACGAGTCCTGTCAGGCAACCGCTGGAACGGACGATACAGATGTGACGATCCAGGAGGCGTATCAGACCGAGGCGGGAGTCATGTCAACCGCGTCCGAGTGTGCGACGCCTGTAGTAGCGGCTGAACCTCCAGATGAAGCCACGCCCGAACAAAATAATGTCGTGTCCGTCCGTGAGGATGATCCTATTCAAAGTTCTGTACAGGAACTGGTTGCATCGTCCGAGGATGCGACAGCTTCTGAACGAGCCTCGATCCCCGCGCCTTCGGAACCAGGTGAACAAAAGTCCTCTGATGATGAAATAAGAATTTTATGGGAAGACCAATCTCAGCAGCCGAGAGCGGAACCGACTCAGGCAAGTGTCCTCACGCGGTGGCTGCGCCGAACACCCGTGGTAGAGGAGCCCGTTACCGAGCAATCCGAAGTGATGGCTGCCCCGGAGCCGTCGGCGGAAGGTGAAGGGACGATCGACCAGTCGGCCATCTCCCGACGAGCTGTCGCGGCTTCGGCTGTCGAGGTATTGTTTGATCGTTCCGGTCGATCTTCATCAATTCGTCTCCAAGATCCAGCGGGCCCACGCAAGTCGCATAAACCGCACAAACCTCTGGCGATCCGTCTGCTCAATCGCGCCCGGATGGGACTCCTACTCTTCCTCGGAACCTGCTTCTCTACGACCCGGTCAATTACCATGTCACTCCTCTCGCTGGCAGCAGCCTTGCTGGCGCTCGGAGTCATTGGTGTTGGAGGGATCGGGCTTCTTTGGGTGGTCATGGAGGAACGTCCAAGCGCAGCATTCCACAACCTCAGTGCCGTCCCCCAGCGGACTCTGCAGGATGCCAGTAAGAATGGGTATTTCATGCTGTTAGGATTTGATGGGCAGGGCAATCAGAATCCAATCCAACTGGGATTCGACAGAAAGTTCGAGGATTCGGATCTCGAACGTGCTCGTATATGTCTCATGGGTGCTGACGATCGGAGTGCCGTCCGTGAAGGAGCGTTCGGAGGAGTTCTATCCAATTGGCTGAAAACCTCTGATCCGGCGGTTCAGTTCCGAGCGCAATCCACGAGCATCAGGACATGGGTGGAGCAGGCTCATATCTCGATGCTTCGATATAAGCAGTGGTTAAAGATGCCCTTTGAAGATTGGGGGTACGGTGAACCATTGAGTCCCAACTGCTCGCTGATCCTCCATGCTCATCGTTTGTATGTAGCGGATGGATTCGCTCAGGATATTGAAGCTGGGGTCGACCGATTGGAAATCGACCTCAACATGTGGCGCATGATTTTAAGCCACGCTAAAACGCTTCGCATGAAGATGTTAGCTGCCGATGCGATGACCGACGATATGGCTATCATGAGCGGCTTGCTGGTACGGCCTGATATCGACGAAAGGTTCGTCGCTCGCCTGGGGAAAATGGCCCGTCCGCTCGATCAAGTCGAACAGTCCGTTCGATGGCCGATGCAAAGTCAATTCATGATGGCGACGAAGATGCTTGAGCGGTCTCTAAAGCAGAGCGTGAATGATTCTCAACCTATCTATGCATCGATTGCGTCGCTTATGCCGCTGCCAAAACAACGACGCTTCAACCGTTACGCCGACTATTACGAGGCGTCCAGCAAAGCGGCTTCCGAGGGACGGTACGGTACTGCGCCAAAACTATCTGCCTATGTGCGGACGCCGGCCGACAGTTGGATCGATTATCTGATGAATCCGATAGAAAACATCGTCGGCATGGAGTCTCTTCCCGCGTGGGAAACATATGGCATGAGGGTCATCCAACTCGATGCCCGCTTGCGCCTAGCCGGATTGCAAGCGTGGATCCGCCGCGGGCCAGAGGAAAACGATCTGCTCACGCGGATAGCGAAGGCAGGGCAAACCCTGTACGATCCTTTCACGGGGTTGCCAATGCTGGTCAATACTAAGAAAGCGCTTCTGTATAGCGTAGGACCGGATGGAAAGGATAATGATGCGCATCCTGTCCTCGATGTGGTCGTCGCCATTCCCTCCATCGCCATGGCTGGCGGTCAAGACGGCAAGCGGAATTCCTCGCGCTGAGACGTCCCTCGTTCCTCTCTCCTCTAAATCGGCACCCCTTGTCTACTCGCCCAAGAAACCGCGGATATTCTCCCCCGTACTGATCGCAACCTGTCAACGACCATGCGTGTGATCCGTTACCGTCCCTACGAGCTTAGTGTCCAACGTGTATGACTGGTCCACGCTCAATGTAACATGTGGATACTCCGTGAGGATCGGTCGGGCGTTTCTGAAACGACTTGACCGGCGATCACGTTGGATCAAGAATCAGTCGGACGAGTGACGGATCGAGTTGATACGTGGATTGAAATGCTAGGACCGATCGCCGGTAAACCCATTGCAGATCCAACGGTCAAAAGCAGCGTGACCCCGAGAGCGATTCTTTCACTCTGATAAGAAGACGGTCGTGCGCCGTGTCTTGTGCTAAAGCGCAACAGGTTCGGGAACGACCCGGCAAGGTTTGCCTGGGGAGGAGGGCTGCTACTCTGGATCGCACCCAGGCACTGGACCGGTTTCTTGCTGGGATTGAGCGTCGTGCATTCCGTATGGCTCAGATTGCCACCGGGAATGATGATGACGCATTGGATCTCGTGCAAGACGCGATGCTGCAATTGGTCCAGCGCTACGCCGACAAGCAGGAGTCCGAATGGACTCCCTTGTTGTATTGCATTCTCCAGAGCAGGATCCGTGATTGGTATCGACGGACCAGGGTACGCAACAAGTTCCGGGAATGGTTTAGCGGGGGTCATGATGATCAAGAGGCTCAGGATCCGCTAGAAATGATCGCCGATCGCAACACGGCGGCGCCGGATCATGAGTTAGCCATGAAACAGGCCGCAACGGCACTTGATGCCGCGCTGCGCACACTACCGCTCCGGCAGCAGCAAGCCTTTTTGCTGCGAACCTGGGAAGAGCTTGATGTGGCACAGACTGCTGCGGCAATGGGTTGCTCCGAAGGCAGCGTGAAGACGCATTTATTCAGAGCGGTGCGCGCGCTTCGGAAAAATCTAGGAGAGCACTGGCCATGAACGAGACTCCCACTCCACAAGATGACAAGTTCCTGACTGAAGCTAAACGGGTCCTGGACCGGAGCGTTCAGGTTCTCGATCCTGACAAGACCCATGGCCTTCAGCGTGCAAGAATACATGCGCTGGAACAAGGCATGCGTCGGCGACCGCAGGCTGCATGGACATGGGTGAGTGGACTTGCGGTGGCTTCAGTGGCGATATTGGCGCTGGTTTTCCTGATGAAAAGCCAGGAGGCATCGAACCAGCATCATCCGATGCTGGAGGATCTGGAACTCATGACGTCGACGGAAAATGTCGAATTATCCGAGGATCTTGAATTCTATGATTGGCTGGCCGAGAGCGCAGCCTCCACCGGCTAAACCGGCTGTTCGTCGGTCATATCGTTCACTTCATCCGGTTACGCAGCAGCATCGGGATATGGTCGCCCAGGATCGGATGGATGATATATCCGGCAATTCTGTGGATGAGTTGATGGACGGGATGATCCGTGGCAGAGCCACAGGCTACTAGTAATTGACAAAGAGAGAATGCGAAGCGAGGGACGCGTGTCGTGAGAGTCATTCGAAGGGTTCGGTGTTACAGGAACCAACAGCATTTAGCCGCGGGGAAAACCACCAAGCCATGATATGGGCGCTTTCTCTGATCGCCGTACTTCTTTGGAGTCCTCCGGTATGGGCTCAAGCACAAGAGGAAGGAATACCCTGGAGTCAGTTGACGCCGACCGACCAGCAATACCTGCAGCGATTCAGCGAGAAATGGGATCACATGCCGCGGCAGCGGCAGGAGCGGTTGCTCAACGGAGTGAACAAGTGGAGAAACATGACGCCGGAAGAGCGCCGCGAGGCCAAGGAACGGTTTCAGCGGTGGCGCGAACTTCCTTCCGAGCAACAGCAACACTTGCGAGAGCGATTCCAGCGATTCAGGAACCTTCCCCCCGAGCAACAGGAATCTCTCCGCGAAGCACGGCGCTGGTTTAAGTCGCTCCCCCCGGAGCAGCGGCAGCAGTTAAAAGGGAAGTGGAAGAATATGACTCCGGAAGAACGTCAGGCCTTCAAGAAAGACTTTCGCCGTCAATCCATCGAACAAGATCGTTCCCACTCGCCCGCCGAGCAGTCGGATCGTTAAACAGCCTCCCACCCTTTCGAATTCGGACAGTGATCGCTATCGCGTTGGTTCCTGCTGATCTACGCATGATCTCGTGTGTCCCGCTGTTCACGCGCATGTTTTTGCCATAAAGCCTCTGTCCATTCCTACTCCCTTACGAATCTGCGTTTGCTCGGCACGGCTCCTGATAGAAACCCACCATTGTTGGGGGGCACAAAGTACCTTCGCCACCATTTTAAGGTGACCCTCATAATTCCCCTGTCTCCAGTCAGAACTGACAGTATCTTCGATTCCGGGAAGTGTCTATCCTCGGCCCCTATAAGATCAAAGAACAAATATAACGGGATGACCCGCATTACAGAAGGAGCTTCGCCGGGCATCATACGTGGGGTCTTTACGAGTGAAAACCACCCGTGAAAACCGGCAAGTGTATTGATCCCGAGACCTATTCACACATATGAACAGGAGGGAGCGGCAGAAGCCGCTCGATTTACGATCACAACCTGTTGTACAGTAGGCCGCGTTCACTGGAACGCGGAGCGAAAACGTGGGACTGAATAAACCATGAGGAGTCTTGCATGAGCGTTGGGCAACGTGGTTATCGGATGGCAACTGCATTGACCGTCGCCGCGGTGCTTGTCACGACGGTGTTCGGTTGCTCTATGAACCCGGTCAGCGGCTGGCCGGAATTGACCCTGGTCTCGACGGAGCAAGAAAAGAAAATCGGGACAGAAGAAGCCAAAAAGGTCGAGGAGGAAATGGGCCTGCTCGACGATGCGAAATTGACTACCTACCTCGATACCCTCGGCCAGCGCCTCGCCAAGGAGTCTCCACGCCAAAACGTCACCTATCAATTTCATGTCGTGGACATGAACGAGCCGAACGCGTTCGCGTTGCCGGGAGGATATGTCTATGTCACGCGCGGTCTGCTCGCTCTGGTGAACTCTGAAGATGAGCTGGCCGGTGTTGTAGGCCATGAAGTCGGCCACGTGGCCGCACGGCACAGCGTACAAAAGATTTCGAAGCAGGGACCTTTCGCGGTCGTCTTTGGGCTCGTGTCCGGAATTACGGGTCTCGTGAGTCCCCTGGTCGGTAATATCGTCGGAGGCATCGGCGACTTCGCCCAGAGTCTCGTGTTCTCGCCGTACAGCCGCAGTCAGGAAACGGAGGCCGATCGGGTCGGTCAGGATATGAGTGCGCGAGCGGGATGGGATCCGGCCGCGTTGCCCATGTTCTTACACACGCTTGGGCGCGAGGTCGATCTGATGAGCAAGGAGCCTCGAAAACCCAGCTTCTTCGATTCGCATCCCGCAACTCCCGATCGGGTGGCCAAAACTACCGAGCACGCTAAGACGTTAAAGCGGGCCGATCGAGAGCCCATCAGTCCGACACCCGATGCGTTTCTTGTTCGATTGGATGGATTGGTCATCGGCCAGCGTGCGGCAAACGGCCTGATTTCTGGCCACACGTTCGTGCATCCCGATCTCGGTTTCTTTGTCCAATTTCCGGAGAAGTGGCACCTTGAGAATACTTCGAGCAAGATTGTGGCCGCGGCGCCGGACGGCGAAGCCGCGATGGTTCTTCAAGCGGTAGCGGAGGGAACCGATCCCTTGAACGGCGCCCGCACCATGGAGACAGCCACGAAGCTGCCGCTGTTGGAGAAGACGCGCACGACGACAATCAACGGCTTGCCCGCCGCCCATGCTCGCCTGGAGGCTGAGGGCAAGGTTGGTATTGATCTGACGTGGATCGCTCATAGGGGGCTGATCTTTCAGGTGACGAGTCTGGCGCCTACAAAGAAGTTCAGCACCCTGCAACCGATCTTTGCCGCGTCGGCGCAGAGCTTCAGACCCCTGTCCTCCACGGAACGCGCGGATATCAGGGAAAAACGGATTCGTCTGGTGAAAGCGCAGGCGGGAGAGACGATTGAGGCGCTCGCAGTCCGCTCGAAATCAGCCTGGCGAAAGGAAGAGATCGCTGTGGCGAACAATCTGATGGTAGACGACCATCTCAGAGAAGGCCGACTCCTGAAAATTGCGATATCGGAACCCTATGAACCCAAGGAACCCAAGAAACCCACGCTGATGAAAAAACAAAACTTTGAGAAGCGTTGACGATCGAGCATCCGCGTCTCAGCGGTTCGATGTGTGGCGGCGCATCACCTCCACAAGGAAGTCTTCTCCTTTTGCATTCCTCACGGCCCCGGCGAGAATCTGTTGACTATTGCGGTCATACAGCGCCATGCGGACCTGTCGTCCCTGTGAGGAGGATACCAGGACCCCGTTCTCGATGGTCAAGATTCCGGCGCCAAGACCGATTGCCGCTGCATCCTCGGAGACGAAGGTATAGGCGCTGTTCTCATTGATGATCAAAAAAAGTGAGGCTTTGAGCTTTTTGTCCGGAGTGGTTCGAACAGATCCTTCCCACTCTCCCGCTACGACGTGGATGTCGGAAACCGGTACGTTGATTGCCGGGGGTGGAGGGTCATGACTCGAGCAACCAACGAATGACAGCATTGCCCCGAGAGCCACAGAAAAGAGAAATCCGAGATAACATCTTAGTGCACTCCCATCCTGTTTGCATGCCTCGGTATTCATCGTCACGGTACGAAAGACCTCTCCGGCAGTGGGGGACGGGGCAGGACCGCTCGGCCCATTCCGGAATCGGCATAGACGGAAGGATGATCACCGAGCCTGACGCACCATGCGGCCGACTGTCGCACGCAACCGATCGGACCCCGGGTTTGTAATGGACCCATTCGAGAGAATATCCTCCGGTTTCACGCGCTTACCATAATAGGCCTCATTATCCTCTCCGGCCGCCGTAATGGCCATGCCGGCCAGCGACATCCCGCCGAACACACCCTTCGACCAGGCAAAGGACACGATGTCGAACGCAGTCGTACCTCCCTCTCCGAGCGATCCGAGGGTGAGCCCCGCGTCCAACCCCAATCTTCCCGTCCCCATTCCATAAAATCGCTCCAATCCGGAGAAGGTCTGAATGATCAGTACGACCTCGGAGGACTCAGCCCCGGCCTGCAGTCCGAAACTTCCGACGCTCAACGTGTAGAACGCCGGCGGCGACCAGCCGCCCTTGACGAAGTCGCGGGCCAGCAAGACCCCTGTGCCTCCGGCTGCCCCGACCACAAATGCTCCATGAAGAAGCCGGGGCACGATCAATACCCCTTTGACGTTTTTTGCCTCGGTGAGATGCCAGGAACCAAGGCCTGGTTGCTCGAGAAACCGCTCGAAGGTGAGCGTTGCCTCCTCGATGAGTCGCTGCTGCTCGGATGAACGTTCGGCAGCGGCCCCACTGATGGGTATCAAAAGAAGCAGGGTAGCACAGGCGAACGCGGTCACACCGGACAAGAATGGGCATGCTTGCCAATGCGTTGGCTTTGATTTGAAAGAGGATATCATCACGAAGGCATCTCCGGGCATGGCGGCAAAGTTCGCATGTCATCGGAGGACAGGATATACCATTGCCAACCGGGACTGCCTACTGTCAATAGTAACAGGGGGAACCACACACGATCGAAGGAACGGTGCGGCGAGGATGACGACTCGATCGGCATACTGTTACTTTTGACAGTATCGCCCGGCAGCCTTCCAGATTACTCTTCTCGCATTCCACTGATCTGCGATGGGAGTCTTTTCTCTTCGGAGTGTTCCAGCATCTGACCTCCGTGAGTAGAGACCCGGCGCGGAAGGATCCCTCGCTCACAAGGCGAACAAGGAAGAAAAATTCATGCACATGAAACAATTTTGGTTCCTCGCACGAACGGCCATTTGTCTGACATTATTGCTGGCGTGTCAACCAGCCGTGTCATACGCCGCGGACAAACTGGACCGCACGGTGCTGCCGATTCCGGAGCCACAACTCAAACCGATCACGGAACTCGATGCGCGAAAGGCCGCGCCCCCGCCGCGCTTCGAGGTCACGGCGCCGGCCAACGCACCGAACGTCGTGGTGGTGTTGATTGATGACATCGGATTCGGCCATTCGAGCGCGTTCGGCGGGCCGATCCAGATGCCGACGGTAGACCGATTGGCGAACAATGGATTGCGCTACAATCGGTTCCACACTACGGCGCTGTGCTCGCCGACCCGTACCGCCCTGCTGACCGGACGCAACCACCATTCGAACAACGCCGGTGCCATCATGGAGATTGCCACTGCGTTTCCAGGCAACACGGCGAATCGGCCAAACAGCATCGCGCCACTCGCCGAAACATTGCGGCTGAATGGTTACAGCACCGCTGCCTTTGGCAAGTACCACGAGACGCCACCGTGGGAGGTGAGTACGTCCGGACCTACCGATCGTTGGCCGACTCGCTCCGGCTTCGACAAGTTCTACGGGTTCATCGGCGGCGAGACAAACCAGTGGTCGCCGTATATCTTCGACGGCGTCACCCATGTCGAGTCGCCGCGCGACCCGAATTATCATTTCACGACGGATATGACCAATCAGGCTATCACCTGGGTTCGGTCTCAGCAGGCGCTGACTCCGGACAAGCCGTTCTTTGTCTACTTCGCCACAGGGGCCACGCACGCACCGCACCATGTCCCGAAAGAATGGATCGCCAAGTACAAGGGTCAGTTCGACAGGGGTTGGGACAAGGTCCGCGAGGAAACGTTGGCACGGCAGATCAAACTCGGCGTCGTTCCGGCTGGTACGACGCTGGCGCCGAAGCCGACAGACATCAAGGACTGGGATAAACTGACGGCGAACGAAAAGAAACTCTTCGCCAGGCAGATGGAAGTGTTCGCCGCGTTCGGCGCCCACACCGACCATGAAGTTGGGCGGTTGGTGAAAGCGGTTGAAGACATGGGCGAGATGGAGAACACGCTCTTCCTCTACATTGTGGGCGACAACGGTTCAAGCGCCGAAGGCGGTATGGTCGGGATGTTCAACGAGATGACCTATTTCAATGGCGTGCATGAGACCGTCGAGGATATCTTGAAGAATTACGACGACCTTGGCGGGCCGAATACCTTCAACCACTTTGCCGCGGGATGGGCCGTGGCCGGCAACACGCCATTTACAT
>DAISKX010000035.1:0-13441 GCA_036820725.1 Nitrospiraceae bacterium | reverse complement strand
AAACATTCGACCTCCCCCTGGAGCACCCGATTGATGATCTGCAAGTCATCCGACACCAGTGGCCGCGCTCCGATGAGAACAGGCCGCCCGGAAGCGGCCTGCCGCCCGCATCATACCCCATCTCAACCGTGAACCCTATGAAGCCGCCTGCCATGCACCGGGCCCTCTAGCTCGATTGGGCGCCGTCTGTTGGCATGACGGATTCCGGCTGCGGCGGAACGCTCGCTCCGACTTGTGCGCGGCCACCGATCCAGTCGCTCGACTCGGCCTTCATCATGCGTGACCCAGATCCGTGCCGCATCTGTTCCCGAAGCGTCTTGTACTTGTCACCCTGTTCCGGGGTCAGCACCGCGTACAGATCCCGCTTTCCTTTGATCCCAATCATGCGCAGCTTGGCTTCCAATGCTTCCTGTTCATTGACCTTGGCCTCGATGACGGACAGCTCTGCTTTGTCATCGGAGACGAGGGAGCGCAGCTCGCGTCCGGCGATCCTCACATCGGCATGCGCTTTAATCCTTGCACGATCCTGATCGAGCGAGAGGCCTTTCAACTTCGTCACCTGCTCATCCGTGAGACCCAGATCCTGCTTGTGCTGCAGCAAGTGAGACAGGAGGCGGTGTGTCGTTCCTCCATCACGATGCATCCCATGGCCGGTTCCGAAGAAACGGCCTCCTCCACAGCCTCTTCCTCCGTCCGCCCAGGCGGGGCCGGCGCCGAACGCGAAGACGAGTAGTCCTGCCGCAGCTCCGAGTGTCATTATGCGTGTCGGTATCATGTACACCTCCCTTGGTGAATAAAGAACTTCTGCCGGTGCGACCACCGGCACAATCATTCCCCTTACCCTCCTAGTCGCAGGAAACTGCACAAAGGTTACAGGGTACCGGTTAAAGATTCTGAAGGGGAACTGAAGTGAATGAGAAGCCGAAACCCCGGTCGGGTTCGTCTAAGCGAATCGCTGAATCGACTGGTCTTAGAGGGGGACGTGCGGACTATTTCTCGACGATCTCGAACGGATGGGTGTAAAACGGCCGTCCAAAGCCGATACGATATGTGCCTGGCGGAACCGCCACGTCACCACGCGTTTCTCTCGTCGTCTGCCAGACATACTCATATTGTTCTCCCGGCCCCAGCGAGCGGAAGGTATGCACCTCGGACGCCGCGACCAATTCGACCGGTTTCCATTGGCCTGCTTCGGTCTTGCTTTCCAGGACTGCGAACCCTCCATCGACCACAGACCGATTGACAATCGGAGTGGCGACATCAGAGACATTGGTGACGGTAATCTTGATCACATCTCCCTGACGGTAGACCCGTTTATCCGTTTCATATTTCAATGCCGGTCCCGGTGTATCTGCCCCGACGGGTGTGTCGGGAACGAGAAGCGGAGGAGATGCGTGGCCGAGAGCCAATGCACTCACGCATACATACAGAACCATGAACAGCGCCACGAATCGACTCGGCATCTCATCCTCCCGGCTGGTTGATCCATCGTGTCATCTTGATGGAACCCGCAAGCTTGTTCCAGGTCATTCCTCAAGCGGTGAGAAATCAGGCAGACAGAGATTCACGACCAGGTGGACAAGTCGTCTCATGCCGCGGCGTGAGAAGTGAGCCGGCCATCATCCCGGCGGCAGCTATCAGAAACCCCACCAGTTGCGGAGGCCAGACGTCGCTGTGGCCAAACAGCTCCAGAGCAATCCACGTCAAGACACCGGACCCGATGGACATGAGCGCGCCTAGACTCGTGGCCCGGGGCCAGTAGAGTCCGGCGAACAATGGGATAAAGGCCGACACCAACGTAATCTTATAGGCACCTTCCACCATTTTGAAGATGGTGACATCGGAGTTCAGCGCGAAGGCCAGGACGACCGCGGTAAAACATACGAGCACCGTTCGCATGGTCCGCAGGAAAGCCCGGTCGCTCATCCCGGGAACCATTCCTTTGACAATGTTCTCGCTGAACGCCACCGACGGCGCCAGCAATGTCGCGCTCGAGCAACTCATAATAGCCGAGAGCACCGCGCCAAAAAAAATCACCTGTGCCGCCAGCGGTGTGTGTTCCAAGATCAAGGTGGGCAGAATCAACTGCGAATCTTTTTCCAGGAGTGCGCCGAACCGGTCGGGGTCGACCAGCGTGGCGGAATAGGCAAGGAACATGGGGACGAATGCGAAGAAGAAATACAGGCTTCCGCCCAGGACCGATCCACGTACCGCAGTGTGTTCATCTTTTGCAGAGGTGATCCGTTGAAATACATCCTGCTGGGGAATGGATCCCAGCATCATGGTCACCCATGCCCCGATAAAAGGAATCCACGCAGCGATCCCGGCTGATGGAAAGAAGGCGAGCTTGCCCGCCGAAGCTGCATGAGTCAAGACGGCGGCAACTCCACCGGTCAGGCAGCTGATAACCGATCCGATATAGAGCATCCCGCCCATGATCACGGTGATTTGAACGAAGTCAAGAATGGCCACGGAAAACATGCCTCCGAACGTCGTATAGATCAGGACGATGGCGGCACCGATGACCATCCCGAGAGGCTGCATCACCACTCCATCGGTGACGACGTGAAAAGTCAGCCCGAGCGCTTTTATTTGTGCAGACACCCAGCCGAGATACGACGCTACGATACAAAGAGTACACAGCACCTCGACCGTGCGATTGTAGCGAATCCGGTAATAGTCCCCGATGGTCAAGACGTTCAAACGATAGAGCCGGCGGGCGAAAAAGAGTCCTGCCAGAATCAGGCAGAGACTGGAGCCGAACGGGTCTGCAACCACGCCCCGCAGGCCTTCCTTGACAAAGGTTGCGGGGATCCCCAGCACCGTTTCTGCACCGAACCAGGTCGCAAACACCGTCGCCGTCACCACCGGAAGCGGAAGAGTCCTCCCGGCGACGGCAAAATCCTTCGTCGAATGGACGCGTCTCGCTGCGTACAAACCAATTCCCACCGACGCGAGCAGGTACAGGATGACAAACCAAAGAATCATGCGCAGGTCGTAGAATCAGCACACACGGAAGGGTCCGTCATCATCGCGGGGCTATGGGTTCTGAAATCGGCAGATTGTAGCCGGGGCCGATTCTACGTGCAATCACAGAACATACCGTTGACGACAGGAGCCACTACCGGGTTGGGAAGATGGTCCATGCGTGAGTGTCGGGGTCTTTAAAAAAAAGAGGCCCGTGAACCGTCCATTGATTCACAGGCCTCTTGTGTTCTGTCGATTATCTATTCTGCGACTCGTTCCTTCGCACCCTTCATTTTTCCCTTGCCTCGCTCCGTGCCGCCCTTCACTTTCCCCTTGGCACGTTCTCCCTTTGCCTTCATTTCGTTGCCCTTCACGTCTTCGACCGCTCCCTTGACCTGACCTTTCCCCTCTTCCATCGCGCCCTTCGCTTCACCCTTCATTTCTTCCATCTTCGCGCCCGTCTCTCCCGCTTGGGAAAAGGCAAACAGACCTGTCACTGAAAACATGACCACGACCGCGACTAGCATGAATTTTTGCATAGTTCACCATTCCTTTTCTAAAGGTTAGCGGATTGTTTTCGGAGGCTATTTATCCAGCAACATACTTATTCTGCCCCGGCATTAATCTTAAATCAACGGGCGCCTGCCTGGACATCGAAGGTCAGATTTTTCGGAGCCATCTATCGTGCTGAGACGATCCATAGCCTTCTAGTATCTTAACCAGCGGATAAAGACGGATTTGCCGGTACGCGACCATAGTTGATCCGGAGACGGGAATCCGTCCTTTATTCTCTGCGCTCAGCGGTACCCAGCACCTCGTATCTTCCAATGTAGACCAGATGATGTGCTGCAGGCTGGCACGCTTTGCCGCCTCCGCGAGATTGGCGGCCTGCGCTGATTCCTTCTCCGGGGACGAATGCTCCCCAGAAGTTCGTCACGCAGAACGCGCCGTGGCTCCCGCAAACGCTCGCTACAGCCCGTTGAGATCATCGAGGTCGGCAGTCACCACCTCAACTCCCAACCCGGCCAAGGTTTTGGCTTTGTGTGAGGTCACGTTCCGCGTCAAGGCGCGAGAGCATTGCATGCACCATTCGGCCCCTTCGCGAAAGCGCGAACCAGGCCACCTCCTTGCATTCCTGTCGCCCCGACCACCACAATAATTTTTTGGTCAGCCATAGGTCCCCCCTAATCGTCTGCCTTCTTGTATCGCTCTGGTCGCTTACGCGCAAGTCGATTCCCGCCGATAGGAGCAGGTCAACCTGTCATGGACAAAAGCGTTTTCAATATGAGGAAAGTGTCTAGGAATTCCGGCCGGTTCTCATGGTAGGGTATGTATACGAAACACTGGCGAGGAGGGAAATATGGCTCTACTCAGTCATATGGCATCTTCTCTTTTCGAGCGTAGCCGCTCAGCCGTCTTCACGGCGATGATTGGAATCATCTGCATCTGTCCGAGCGGAATCGTTCTGGCCGACGAATCAGCCGGGCCCTGGGAGTGTTCGGGTTACAACGGTGATGCGCACACGCGATGTCTCCAAGCGTTCATCGAGGTTCAGCGGGAAAAAATCTCAAGTCTCGAAGGGGAATTAAAATCACAACAGGGGTCGGTCAATCAATTAAGGGAACAGGCGGACCGCCAAAGTGCTGCAACTGCCGATCTGCAACGGCAACTCTCCGAAACGTCCCATGCCGCTGCCTCGGTTCCTCCGGTCCAGTTTTACTCCTATCCTCCAGCCGGGGTGGGTTTGTACCTTGGCAGTCCCTGGTACTACGGCTCCTCCTATTTCTACCGGCCGTATTTTGGCCCGCGTGTATTTTTCGGTCCACGCTATTTCGGCCCGCGATACTTCCGCCATTGCCGTGGCCGCTGCTAAGGGCTGTATCTCGTCCGTTCATTCCGAACATTCTTCTCAGGTAGAGATCCAAGCCCGCCGAGAGGAAACGTCCAACTCGGGGCGATGCCCCCACCTGCTGATTGTCATCCGCTCTTCAGTAATGGTGTGCCCAGGTTGCATGTCCGGTAATTTAGGACTTGTCCAAGCTTTCGATTTCCTTTATATCAACGTAGAATCGCATTTTTTTCTACAGACTGTCCAGAGGACCGGATGGATACTGTCCGCACGCATCAGCTTGTGGAATATCTGAAACACCATGGACGCCTCGCAGGAGGAGGTGTGACAAGACTGAAGCGGGTCTATCGACCCATGATTTGTCCGTTCGATACGCTGTTAAACCTGATACCGACTCAGCAAAGAGTCCTGGATATCGGCTGCGGCATCGGCACCTTTCTGCAACTGCTCGCCGAGTATCGAACCCCACGGGCCCTCGCAGGGATTGAAATCGATGCGTCGTTGCTCGACACCAGCCGTATCGTCCTCGGTCAAGTCCGATTATCGGAGCCGGCACGTCTGGAAGCATACGACGGCGTTGACCATCCCGAATGGATACGCGAATATAAATATGTGTTCCTGGTAGACGTCCTCCATCATATCCCTCGGTCGGACCATGGACCATTCCTTTCCGGACTCTTCGATCGGCTCCAATCCGGCTCTATTGTGATTATCAAAGACATTGATGCGGACCAACGTTTTTGGGTGCTGTTCAACAAGATGCACGACCTCCTGATTTCACGAACCGCGACCTACGAGAGGGGGCTGACACAGCTCCGTGCGACTTTGAATCACATGGGTTTCAATATCCGCCAGGTCATCACCCAACGGCTCTATGTGTACCCGCATTTCACCATCGTGTGTGAAAAACCCTAAAGTTATTCGATGGACCTAGGACGGCAGCGGTGGATCGGATTCGTGTTCTTTGGCTCGTTGACTCTGCTGTGGGTTCATGCGATCCACACGATCTATGTTGATAGCGGCCTTTTCTGGTGGGTGGGAACAGACTTCGGTCAGTACTACGGACAGGCCATGGCCCTGTGGTCAGGGGACCCGGGAAACATCTATCGTCCGGAATCGTATTCTCAGTTGTATCAGGACCTGCTTAGACGGTACATCGTCAATCAGGAACCCATCCCCCCCACGAGCGTGCCCTATCCACCCATCTTCGCGTGGCTGTTTACACCGTTTACTATTCCCTCCCCTCCCGTCGGATTTTTGCTCTGGGAGTGTGTGAACGTTCTGGCAGCCGTGTATCTTGCCTGGCGCACAACACGATTCTTTCCGGCTCCAACGCAACCAATGGTCGGCTTGCTGATCCTCACGTCTTACCCGGTGGTTGACACATTGCTGGTCGCGCAACCACAACTCCTTCTCGCTTGTGCGGTCGCAGAATGTTATCTGGCGTTACGCAAAGGACAGGACTTTTCCGCAGGCTTGTGGCTATCATGTCTTCTCATCAAACCACAGTATGGGTTGTTGATCGGTCTTTTCTTGATATGGAAACGCCGATGGCATGCCGTGGGTGGCGCCGCTTTGGGCGGACTGGTGGTCGTCGGTGGATCCATCCTCGTGGGAGGATGGGATGGCCTGCTCGCTTACCCGGATGCCCTCAAGGAGATGGCGGTCTTTCAGGGATATTGGGAACAGAACATGATCAACTGGCGGTCACTCGTCCTCACAACCCGCCCTGGAGCGAGTACGCTCAAGGGCATGCTCCTCACGCAGACCCTTTCCGCCGCAACAGTGTTCGCCGTCATGATGGTGTGCCGAGGACCATGGATGGGACGTTCCCCAGTATTTTCGGTGCACTTCACTCTGGTCCTTCTCGCCACGCTCCTCGTCACACACCACAGCATGTCCTACGGTGCGGTGATGTTGACCCTCCCCCTCGCCACGGTATTCAGCGCTGGACTGGCTTCTCCCTGGACTCGATGGTCGGCACTGTTCGGAGTCGTGGTACCCACGCTGACATTTACACTATTCAAGTTCTTGAATGTGCCTCTCACCGCTCGTTTCCTGACCTTCGCGCTCCTGGGTTGCTTCATTTCCCTGCTCTTCACGGCATGGCGTTGTCGGCAAGAACAGGGTTCGTGGCAACAAGTCCGTCATGCTCCTGCCGTGTGATCGCACATTTTCATGGAGAAACGGCGCCGGGCAGCCGGCCCTGGGACAATACGCCCATGACGCCGCCAAACGAACGTCGGGCGCATTATTCCTCAATCGTCGGGCCGAGGCCCAGCCGCGCGCGTAGTAAATCATGGCGCGTAATCGAGCGGGTCACTTTTCCATCCTGCACCACAGGAAGAATCTGAAACCCCATTTCGAACATACGGGCGACGCTCGAAAGCGACGTATTTTCTTGGACACCGATAAAGGCCGTGTTCATAATGTCGCCGGCGCTGGCCTTCCTGAGGTCAGTTCCAGCATCCATGGCACGGATGAGATCGCCTTCGTTGATGAATCCTAAAAACTCGTAATCATCGCCCACCACCGGAGCGCCACCTGCATGACTACTGACCATTTCAATCGCGACATCCAATGCGCTCTCCTCCGGCTTGAACTGGCGATTGTTGGTCGCGACGATGTCGCTGACCACCCGAAATCCACCTGCCGGAACTCCCTCAACTTTAGTAACGACATCCATGGCGCTCCCCCCTCTCGCGGTTAAAGACTCTGTGTATCGCTGTGAATTGGAAAAGGATACTGGCAGTATCCCTAGCCTGACCATAGGGAAGTGCAACGGCGAAGCTATGACGTCCGCCGATGTTCCCGCTAGAGAGGTGTGACGATGAGTCGTCTCGGAAGAATTTTGCTCGCCGTGAGGGTAAGAATCATCGTGATCACCGCTCCAGTGCAGGCGGCAGCCATATCCTTCTGTGCATCCCATTCATCGCCCTGCGTACCCAGATAGGCCGTCCCCAATTCGGGACTGACCATTTGTGCCGCGAAGGCTTCGATCACCTCAAACAGACCACTTTGTGCAAGCGCGGCGCTCACGGGCAGGTAGTAGGACCACCATCCTCGCACACCAGCGAGACGCATCAGCAGTTCCCGGATGGGATAGGCCAACAAGAAACCGTATGCAAAATGAACGATGCGGTCGAAAGGGTTGCGGCTCAAATGGAAAAGATCTTGAAGAGAAAATCCAAAGGGAACTTTGGCATAGGTATAGTGTGCACCGACGGCATGGAATGCCAGGAACAGAGTAATAAGGAAGTAGGAGAACGTGGAGAATTGAAACCAACGGGCGGACAGGACCAACGAGGCGACCAACACAATCGCCAGCACATTCTCTAAGAGCCAGTCGCCTCGGTCAACCGGCGCGATGGCAAGCCAGCCCCATAGCAGGAGATATCCGGCAAACAATCCATGCAGGAATCGATTCCTCGCAACGGTCTGTCCTTGCCAGGAATCCTTCGCGGTCATGATCATCAGGAAGACATCTGCGCTGTGCCGGGAGCGGGGGAGGCGGATGAGGATCCACGCCACTTCCGGCTTATAAAGAGGAGCGTCATGCAGATGAGGGCTCCATACAGTGCTGCGGCCATATCCTTCTGAGCATCCCAGGGATCGCCTTGCGAACCCAAGTAGGTGATGCCGAGCTCGGGGTGAACCGCGCGGGCGACCCATGATTCGATGATTTCCCACAGTCCGCTTAGTCCCAAGATCGTCATCACCGGCAGGTAATACAACAGCCATCCGCGCGTACAGGCGAGGAGACGAAACGCCTCCTCCATAGGATAGGCAAGCAGGAACCCGAAACTGAAATGCACCAGCCGATCAAAGTGGTTACGATCGAAATGCATGGATTGATCGAACCAGCCGCCGGCTGGGACCTGCGCATAGGTGTAATGAACGCCGATCATATGCAGGGTGAGAAAGAGCGTGATGAGGAAATAAGACGCATAAGACAAGGGAAATCTGCGATGGGTCACGACAAGGAGAAAAACCAAGAGTGTCGGTAGAATGCTGGCCAGCATCCAGAATTGCCGATCTGCCGGAGCGTATGCGGTCCAACCGGACAGCACCACGAACCATCCTAAAAAACTGAGCAATACCAGCCTGTTACGGACAATCACCTGGCCTCCTTCCAGCTCCTCAGGCGACTCCACCCCAAACACAACCGTTTCCATTACTCTACAAAGGGTTTGAATATTGTTCAAGATTGCGACAGCCACCTGTATGAACATGCACTTGCTCGTCCACCGGTTCCCTACGATTTACGTTGGCGATGGAATCCCTGATGACTGAACCCTATGTGTATGGTAAACCCTACACTGCCTATTTCTTAGGCAGGACCCCGTCGAGCCTGAGGATCTGCCATGCCGTTTTCGCGTTACAAGGTATGGATCATATGCATGGCAATGGGATTCGCCCTTGCCCTCATTGCCCCACGCGACGGCGTGAGTGCAACGTCGGGAAAGCGGACCACTTCCGCCGCGACCAAAGATCGCGAGACGCATCGCCTCCTCACCGAAAGCCCACCGGATTGGTCTCACCTGCTGCTCTCACAGGGCGCCAACATTGAGGCAAGGAACAGTCAACAGGAAACCCCGCTGATCACGAGCGCCGGGCAAGGAAACCTTCCTCTCGTTCAGTTGCTGCTTCAGAAACATGCGGACATTCATGCGGCTGACGCGGACGGCAATACACCCTTGCATGTGGCCAGTTTTAACGGCCGGGTCAAGGTCGTCGAACTGCTTTTGAACAACGGCGCAAAGACACGTGTTCAAAACAGCCTTGGCTTCAGTCCTCTCCATCAGGCGGTGAGACGATTTTGGGAGGCTCCCGGAGAAACAGAGGCCGGCCGCACAGAGAATCAACGGCAGATCGTTCTCCTGTTGCTCGCGCACGATGCCGACCCGGCTCTAGAAGATCTTTCGCATAGAACGGCGGCAATCTTGGCAACGGAAAGCAACAATGCCGCATTGGCCCCTCTGTTTGAGGCTCGATCCATGAGCAGCGAGCAGGCCGCTGCACCATCGCCGGCCCCATTGAATCTTCCGCTTCAACCATCTCCGATTGATACCCCGCCTCCGAACGAACCGGAGGTTCGTCAACAGGTAGAGGGCACCTCCGCCCCGGAAAAGCCGCGTGACGCGGACTCTGGAAAGACCGATACCGCGGGAGCTGAATCCCAGCCGATACCACCTTCTTCCGGACCTGAAACAGAAATCGTCCATCCTCCGGACACGAATCCGCCGGAAACCATACAACCAGCCGAGTCGAGGGATCCATCAATCACTGCGGCGGGTGTACCGGAGATCCCGACGGAATCCATCGCGAAACCAGTGGAGCCCCCTACATCGGCGGCGAATGCAGGGGATCCGGAGACCACGACCAAACCTTCTTCTTCTCCATCGCCGCCGGAGGAACCGCCGGCAGCACCACCGGCAATATCGGAACGGAAAGAGCCTCGCCCCTCTCCGCCCACGATGCCGCAAGAGTCCGCTCCTCCCGAGCGCACGGGCAGCGAGGTACATCAGAAACCAGAACTGTCTATCCAGATGCCAGTCACGCCACCGGAGACGAGTCCGCCGATCTCACCCACACTTCCGGGACGCAGATCGGAGGCTGAAATTCCTCACACAAAGGCCATGCCGGATCTCCCGAAGCAAAAGAGCGCTCCTGCCCCTCAGACTCCTCACACCATGGACCAGCCGGCGCCTGCGGTGCAGAAGTCCGATCCCCTGCCTGCCTCCCCCCCGGCAGCCACGTTGCCTCCACCCAAGCGACCGGAGGAAATTGGAGCACTCGCACAGGCAGCCAAACCCCGGGAACCAATCCTCAAATCAGGACAGAACATACAGCCTTCCCTGCCAGGTCCGGTACCCGGTTATCCGGTAAAGGAGCCCAATCAGGTTGAGGCAAAGAACGGCAATCGAGATGACCAGCCACCGGCGAAGCAATCCTCAGACAACTGGATTTTCCGGAATCTCGGATTTGGCCTCGGTGTCGGCTGGACACACAATCTCGGCCCCGAGCGTATCGAGTCAGCCACTGCAGTGAACGGTGTGGTCAGGGTGGACGCAGACCAGAACGACCTCATCCGCTTTATGCCGGAAGTGCACCTCTGGATGGATCAATGGTGGGATGATCAGCGCTGGAACTGGGGACCGTTTCTCTCGCTCGCGCCCGGGGCCAACCTCATCGACGCAATCGGTTTCGGACTGATGTTGGGATATCGGCCACACCAGACAGACCGATACACATTCAACCTGGGAATCGGCGGGACCCTGGATTTCAACACGCGGGTCCTTGGTGATGGCCTGAGCGCAAACCAACCACTTCCGCCCGGAGAAAACCAGGTTCGAACAAAACAGACAACCGCACCGGGACTACTGATCATGCTCTCCGTAGGCTGGGACATCGGAATGCCCCGAAGGTCGCCGCCACCTCAAGAAGCCCCTTGAGCTACGACAATCCTCCATTTGAAGATCGGCTGAAGATCAGCCCATTGGGGGATCCTCATGGTCTTCGCCGGTAAGCACCTCTTCTTCCTTGTCTTCGAGGCCTTCCATTTCCGACAGGATCCCAAGCAGAACCTGGCGGCGCTGTTGGATCGACGTCTTGGCTATATCCTTCGCCATAGGTTCTTGTGCCGATTCTGGGAGGTTCACCATCGCTTCAGCCTCTCCCACCGATGCATATTTGTAGGATTCGACGTATTTATGGCCGGGCCCGTAGAGGTTGGCCAGTATCTCCTCCATTTCGCTATCGAACCGGTCAAATGTGGCGTCGGGCTTCGCGTCATGGCCCATTCGCTCGAGTTTTTCGAGTTGGTGTTTGATTTGTGTACTCCGGTCGGCCGGTGTAAATGAGGCGTTTGTATTGGGCATCGGTTTCCCTCCGTGAATGTTGCAGTTCTTATAGTCCTCTCTCTCCCGACTGGGACCTAGGATTTCCCCCTGCTGGAACGTTGTACGGGTCGAATTCTGATCCGCTCCACCACTCAAGATTCAAGAGACAGTGCGCAATTTTCTGCCGAAGAATCGTGTACCCGGCAAGGCTCCTCCTTCAATATCCGTTGTACCCACGGCATGAAGACTTGATCTGGATGATCCCGCCATGCTTGACTGAACTTTGTTTCATTCCTAGGAGGGAGAGTGACGATGTACCAATGTGTTGTATCAGGCCTCGCGTTCGCGGCCCTGCTGGTTGGCCAGCCGGTCTTTGCAGCCGATGCGCCGGTCGCGAGTCTGGAACCCCTGCACTTCTTGTCCGGAGAATGGAGGGGGACCGATGGAGAAGGGAAGAGTTATCGAGCCGCCTATCAACTGACCTCGGGTGGGACGAGTCTCACGGAGACCCTGACTCCGGCAGACAGTCCGGCCATGACGACCATGTACTATACCGACGGCGATCATCTGATGCTGACCCACTACTGTTCGATGAACAATCAACCACGCATGCGGGCCAATGCTTATGAATCAGGGGGCAAAGCATTGGTGTTCGTGTTCGTGGATGCCACGAATCTCAAGAGCCCTGCTGACGCACATATGCATCAACTCGCCTTCGATTTTAAAGACCACGATCATTTCAACCAAGTCTGGGTATTGAGCAAGGCTGGTAAGGAGTTGCCCAAAACGGTTACGTTTGAGCGGATCAAGTAACGGAACGTCAAAGAATGGCGCACTCCATGCCGGAGCGGCAGACAATCTCTGGAATGGAGGTTGCGGATTCTCGATCCATGCCTGAACTGCCCGATTTGACGGTGTACCGCGAGGCCCTCGAACGCCTGACCATCGGACAGCGCCTGGTCAAAGTTCGCCTCGTCAGTCCCTTCCTGCTGAGAACAGCCGAGCCGCCTCTGAGCGAAGCGGAGGGCGGGACCGTTTTAAGGATATCGAGAATAGGGAAGCGGCTGATCTTGGCACTGACATCGGACCTCTTTCTCGTGATTCATCTGATGATCGCCGGACGTCTGCATTGGAGGAAGCCTGGCAGTAAGATTCCTGGCAAAGTCGGTTTAGCCGCGTTCGATTTTGCCCATGGCACACTGCTCTTGACCGAAGCCGGCAGTAGGAAACGTGCGTCGTTACATGTCGTCAGGGGCGAACGTGGGCTGAGTCAGTTCGCTATGGGAGGGATTGAACCACTGGAGACAGATCTCGAGTCGTTCCGCGCTGTGCTGACCAGGGAGAACCATACTCTCAAACGCTCGCTGACCGATCCCCGCCTCTTCAGCGGGATCGGCAATGCCTACTCCGATGAAATTCTTCATGCGGCCCGCCTGTCTCCCGTCAAGCTGACCCGTGCCCTGACTGATGATGAGAGCGAGCGTCTTTTCCAGGCCACTCAGACCGTCCTGAAAGGATGGATCGATCGCTTGCGGGGAGAACCAGGAGCCGGCTTCCCCGAACACGTCACCGCATTCCGGGACGGCATGGCTGTGCATGGCCGATACCAGACAACCCTGTCCTATCTGCGGCAACACGGTACAACGCGTTGTCCACGCCGAGAACGAAACAAATTATTGCGCCACCTGCCAGACGAACGGCAGGCTTCTCGCAGACCGTGCATTGTCGCGTCTTTTGAAAACCGACTGGCCGAAAACGGCAGAGGAATGGGAGCAGGCTCGCG
>DAISKX010000034.1:0-13815 GCA_036820725.1 Nitrospiraceae bacterium | reverse complement strand
GCTGCGGTTGCACACATCGTCGGCCGCGACACCGAAGACCTTTCGGAGCAAGACATCGTGCGAGCTGCGGTCGAAAGTATGGCGGAAAGCACCTGCGATGGCATTGTGGCGCCCCTATTCTTTCTGACGATCGGGGGCGCGCCTTTGGCTTGGTGCTACAAGGCCGTCAACACGCTCGATTCTTTGGTCGGTCATATCGAACCACCCTATCGGGATTTCGGATGGGCCTCTGCGCGGTTGGATGATGCGATGAATTGGATCCCCGCCCGCCTCACCGCCTGGCTCATCATCGTATCGGGAAGCATTCGATTCCTGAGTCTCTCGCGATTGCGCGACGGGTGGGTCACGCTGATGCGAGACGGCGGAAAACACCCCAGTCCCAATAGCGGCCGCCCCGAGGCCGCCATAGCCGGAACACTCGGCGTTCAACTTGGAGGCATCAATCGGTATGACGGGATTGCTAAATCTGCCCCCCTGCTCGGTCAGCCTCACGAACCGCTTATGCCACGTCGGCTCGAAGAAGCAATCACCCTGATGTGGATGGTCTTCGCGTTCGCAGCCGGACTTGCCTCCTGGCTGGTGGTGTGACCATGCGCTGCGATCATGGCGGCAATGTGCATCGACTGGCGCGCGAGCTTCGATGCAGCGCGTCGGAGATTCTCGATTGTAGCGCCAGCATAAATCCAATGGGACCGTCGCTATCGGTGATGCGGGCCTTGCGCAAGGACCTGTGGACGATCCGACATTACCCCGATCCGGAACAGCATGACTTGGTGCATGCACTCAGCAAACGTGTGGGTCTGTCATCAGACCGCCTGTTGGTGGGAAATGGATCCGCCGAATTGCTCTATCTATTGCCGATAGCATTACAAATCAAGGACGCGTTGCTCGTCGGCCCGACCTTTTCTGAGTATGAGCCGGCAATTCTTCAAGCGGGTGGACATTGTACGTCTGTGATGGCCGGGAGAGCCGAGGATTATCGTCCTCCCCTGGAACGCACAGTGGAAGAGATCTGTCGCCGGCGCGGACATGTCGATGCGGTGTACCTTTGCAATCCGAATAGTCCTACCGGCCGCATGGTTCCACGGATGGAACTGGAGGCGTTCATTGCGGCTGTCGGGAAGTCTGATCTCTGGATCGTGATTGACGAATCCTTTATCGAATTTTCCGGGGAGCCGTCCATACAGAACGAGTTGCATCGGTACGATCGCCTGATCATCGTCAAAAGTTTCACGAAATTCTATAGCCTGCCCGGGCTTCGGGTCGGATATTTCCTCGGACATCCGGATGTCATTGATCGGCTGCGGCAGCGGCAACCTCCCTGGGCGGTGAATGCCTTGGCGCAGACAGCAGCGGTGGCGGCGCTGAAAGATTCCGGCTATCGTAAAAAAAGTCTCAAGCTCGTATCCGAAGAGCGAACCAGCCTGGTTCGAGACCTGAGTGGCATCCAGGGACTCACGGTCTTTCCATCGGTGGTGAATTTTCTTCTTTTGGAACTCCCTGCTATGGCAACAGCCCGTGCAACGGCAGAACGGTTACGCCGGGAGAAAATTCTGGTGCGGGATTGTTCCACTATACCTGGACTGAATGAGCGCACGATTCGCGTGGCTGTCAGGACCGCCCGTGACAATCAGCGGTTAGTCCGCGCATTGGAGACGGCCCTCCATGGATAGGCGCCTGCTCCGCGAGCCACACTCATCGCTAGTGTAGTGTCCAATAAGTTCGTTGGATTGATCCGCCAGGCCTGCTCCCCTCTCCCCCAACGGGGAGAGGAGACGGTGAGGCGCACGGTGCGATGAAGAAAGAGCACCATGTCTGTGCGCGCCGGCGAGTCGGTGAGCCGGCAGTGTCCCCATGGACTTGTGAAGGAATCTTTCGGACACCGCACTAGTACCTGCTCTCACCCAAGAAGAGGATTGGCCGTTATTCCAGCATCACTGTGATGGACGGAAGGAAATGGCTACAAGACAGTACGCCGCTTTTCTCACCTCGTCTACCGGCAGGACCCCACAGATGTATACGATTGCCCCATAGATCCAGATTTTCCTTCCTTCTGCTATCGATGATAGATGGTCCACCGGGTGACTGGTAGAAACTCCGCTGCCACACCGACACGCACCAGGGTTTTATCCATGGCGGCCTCCACATATAAGCGCTCTGACTTCGCTCAGAACAATCCCAATGTGACGCCGGCGTAGACCGCGCGCCCGTAGCCGGCAAAGAAGAGCGTCTTATTCGCGTCCGGCGTGCTGTCGGCGATGACGTTCCCCGAGGCTGCATAGGTCTTGTCGGCAATGTTATCCAATTGAAGAAAGAACTTGGCAAACCGGATGTACTTGTTGTTCTGAACTTCGAAAGTCTTATGTAGATTGGCGTTGAGCACCCAGTACGCGGGAATACCGACGGTATTGTTGTTGTTCAGAAAGTAGCTATTGTAATAGCTCGTCTCGAGCCAGCCCCCCCAACCAGACGGGATGTGGTCATACTCCCCCTTGAGGAACAACACATCGGTCGGTACATTCGGTACCAACTTGCCGTCCCTCACAAACGTGGTGGGAACCCCGCCGGAAAGAAACTTATCATTAAAATTGATGTACTTCGCATCGATGTGGGTGTACGCACCCGACAACCGCAAGCCTTCCAATGGCCTCCAGTCATAGGACGCTTCCACACCACGATACTGCGACGAATCCGCGTTGATCGAGGCGGTACCGCCCGTACCCGACACGACCTGCGAGATGATTTCGTCCTTGAAGAAGACGACGAACCCGACCAATTGCACGTTGAACGTTTTGTGCAGCCTCGACTCAGTCCCAAGTTCCAAATTGAGGTTCTTCTGCGGCTTCAGATCAAAGTTCGTTCCAGCTAATCCGGTGAAGGGGTTCGTCAGGAGATTGGTGAATCCGGGAATTCCATACCCCGTCGAAGCGCGTGCCCAGTGCCGGTACCCCTCAGCCGGCTTCCATGTGAGGGACATTTCCGGAGCCCAATTAGAAAAGGATCGATCCGCGTTTGCTCGGGTACCAACGGCTCCGTTATTGTAATTGATGGTCTGCACACTCACCTGCGACTGCTCGAAACCAAGCCCAGCCGCGAGGGTCCACTTTGGAATAAATTCCAACTCCTCCCTGAACCGTCCCCCGATGTTCCTGATCGTGCCTCGGCTATTTTGCGCCAAGGTCCCGCGTGTACCGAAAAAATCTTGCAGGTTATTGAAGGTGTTTCCCTCCTGTTCCATCTGATTGACAAAGAAGCCGACGTAACTCCTGAGCGGCATATTGAGCACACGCCCGTCGTGGTGCAGATCCGCATAATGCTTATAGTTCGGATTGATGTTATCGGTAATTTGCGTGAACGCCTGGTTGATGTCCTTCACATCGTAGTCCGCTTCGAGCGTCAACACCGTATTCGCATCGATCTGCCGCTCGTACATCCCGCCGATAACGGTTCGCCTATCCAACCGGCGTTGCGCCAGCAGCACGGCATCGGTCGCCGCATTGATCCCGCCCGCCTGCCTGGGATCGTTGTTGAACTGTGACTGGGTCAACCGCGTGGGCACATTGGTATTGAGCCAGTTCGTGATGGCCTTGAAATAGAGATTCTGCTTGTCATCGACCTTGACCCGGAAATTGAAGTTCAGCGTTTGCGTGTTGTAATCGCTGTGCCGGATAAAGCCGTCCTCGATCACGTTGCTGGCAAATAAGGAGATATCGACATTGGTGTATTGCTTCCCGACGGCAAAGGCATATTTCTGGTAGCCATACGACCCCCCGCTGAAAAACGTTTCGAAGCCATTGATGTCGCTTCCCCGCCTGGTACGGAAGTGCACCATTCCGCCCAATGCATAGTTGTCATACAGCGACGAGGAGGCCCCTCGCAGCACTTCGACGCTGCGCATGAACCAGGGGTCTTGCATATCCAACCGGGATAGGCCATCGGACTGGGTTTGGATAAATCCGTCTTCGTAAATCTTCAGATCGCGGGCGGCGAATGACGTTTTTACGCCGGAACCACGGATGGAGATGCTGAAATCCCGCGGGCCGTTGGCCTGGCGCAGGACGATACCAGGCAACGACTCCATCGATTCTTTCAATGTCCGGGTCGGTTGGGAATCGGTTTCTGACGGCAAGGTGGACGATACACTGATGCCCTCCGGTCGCCGCTGGATACGATTGCTGACGATGCTGACGTCGGCCAATTCATACTCCGGCACGGCTTCGGTCCCCTCTGATTCCTTTTTGTCTACGACCGCGCTTGGTGACGTGGCCTCGACCGGAGCATCAGACTCCGGTTTCTGCAATTGATCCAGTTCGTTGAGGATGTTCTGCAATTGGTCACGCAATTCCCGTTCGCGCTGCGCCTTGTTTGTCCCGTCTTCTTGCGCGAACGAGGAATATCCGAACGACATCAGGCAGAGGACGACCACACATATGAGCGACCGCCGAAACCCATGATGGCACACAACACTCCACATATGTTCCTCCTGGCGATGACAGACACCTGCCCATGAAGAGATCCCCCCGTCGCGGTTCAACCGGAACGGAAGGACCATAAAAACTTTTTGTTGATAATGGCGTCTTAGAAGAAAGAGAAAGGCGGCCCGCGAGCATGATCCTGTGCAGCTATCTGACTGCCTGCGAGAAATTCACCTTCTTGATCCAGAGGAACCGACAGGAACAAGAACGGCAGGACCAGACCCTGGCTCGTCAAACCTGTTGTGGGATTCGCCTGGCAGGCCCAGGCACAGAAACTCGAATGGGGGACGTGACTGTTATGGTGATGATTGGATGTACGGTGGCCTTCGTGGTCCACCGTACAGGTGACGGAGAAGACACTGAGAAAGAGGTAGGCCGCCGTCAGGAGCACAGCAATGCGCGGACATGACGTATTCACTGACGCTACTCCAGCAAACGTTCCATATAGCGAACGGCTTCAGGACTGTCCCAGTCCCGCGGTCCAAGGGCACGCCCCACCACCATGCCTTGGCGGCTGATGATCACCGTGGTGGGGAGTGCACGCACCATGTACGCGCGGGATACTTCTTGATCTTCGTCGAACAGTACGGGGAGATGAACGTCCAGGCTCGCCAGAAAATGCTTGATCCCCTCCCGTTGCAAATCCGTCGTGACCGTGAGCAGAGAGACCCGCTCCGGATCCAGCTTTTGGCGGAGTCGCTCGAAGGCCGGCATCTCCTCCTTGCAGGGTCCACACCAGGTTGCCCAGAAGTTGAGCACCACCAGTTTCCCGGCAAACTGTTGCATCGGCACGCTCTTGCCTTCGAGGGATTTCAACTCAAAGGGCGCGGCTGTGGTTCCGGGAGGAACCGAACCGATCTTGAACGTGTTGAAAGACTCGTCGGCCAGAAGAGCACGGGGGTGCGATATGCTGTAGGCAAATACGAGTAGGACGAGACTGCGTGTCAGCACCATGCGCCGGTTGATGGATGAATTATGGAGCATGATGCGACACAGTTCCCGAAGCGACCTTCACGGCCGGCAGGCGTAACGTCTGCACGATGACACGATGACTCGGCATCGCATGTTCCAACCAGGCGAGAGCGACCACACCCTGCGCATTGACCGCGACCGATGGAGTCTGGCCTCTTTTTTCATTGACCTTCTGCGGACTACCAAAAGATTGCGCGCGATCGAGTGATACGCTGACGACTACCTCACGTCGCACGGGCGATTGTTCCTCCCACACGACGACGACGCGGCCGGATGGGTCTACGGCCATTTGAGGATGATCGGGAAACGTGCCCTTGGCAATATTGAGCTGTCGCTTCTGGGAAAAGGTGAGCCCTCGGTCATCAGAATAGGCGACAAAGATGGCTGGAACTTCATCGACGCCTTCGGTATACCATACGACATAGAGCCGTCCCTGCTGATCAACTCCAAGCGAGGCCGGGCGATGCGGGCAACTGGGAAACACCCACTTGTCATGTCCGACAATGACCGGTTCCGAGAAGGTACGTCCTCCGTCTTCGGACCGGCTCACCACCGTTTCCCGTATATCGCCGAACATCTTCCGCCACGTCGCATACAGCGTTCCGTCCGGTCCTGACGCCAGAGCTGTCCGGCAGCACACGCATGTGTCTTCGTCGACTTTGACATTCTTGACCACGGTCCGGCCGCCGTCCGTCGATCGTGCAGCGAAGGTTCCAGGCTCTTTCTTTCCCTCCCTGCCATCAATCCAGGCCATATGCACGGTCCCATCGGCGGTTCGATGGAGCGAATCAAAGGTATGATTGATGACCTGCTCGTCATCGTTCACCCGCACCGAAGGAAGGAAGTCTTGGCCTCCGTTGACCGACTTACTCAAGCGTAACTCGCTGGAAAACGGCTTGTCCGGGGTGGCCCTCGGGTGAGACATCGCCCACGACACATACACCTCCGACGCGTTAAGCACCAATGCCGGTGCTTCCTGGCGCCAGTAAGGCGATTCACCCGGCCGTGTCACCGGAACGGCTGTTCTCATCGGTCCGCGGGGCTTGGCACTCCGGGCATAGAGGACCGACCTGACGTCGTGGTCTTCTTCCATCCACGCCAACGACACATACGACTGTTCGTCGATCTGAACGGATGGCCCTACCAAACTCTTGACCTTGTGGTCGGTCGAGAATTTTTCTCCGAACTCGATGGGCGACTCATGCACGGGTTCGGAGTGAACGGGCCCATGACTGAACAGACACATCATACTGATCAGGAATGGCAGAGAGCCACGACCATTGCCGGCGCCGATTGATCGGGATGAGTTGACATACCATCCGGAGAAGTTCATCGGCCTGTCCCTCTGATCGATAGATTGAGATCCCGGCTATTCGCTCCCTGACGAACCGTGGTACCGGGCACCGATTCCAACGATTCCCGTAACGTGCGGGTGGGTTGGTCTCGGAGTTCGCTCCGTGGCACTGTCGTCGCGCCGACCCCTTCGGGCTGCCGGTGCAGTTGGCTCAGCTCCTGTTGAATTCGATCGCGCTGCCTTTTGAGATCCTCAGCCCTCTCCGCCCGCCCGATCTTCCCAACCGTTGCCGATTCGCTGTCAGCCGGCGCTTCCCAGCTTGCTGCCCTCGTGAAAAGCGGGCATATGAGACTGAAGATGATTGCACTGAAGATGATTGCACCATGAATGATTGGAAGAGAGATCACCGGATCCCTTCTCATTGGCCTAAGCTATACGTCACCGGCAGAGTCATCACGACCTTCGGTCTCTCCAGCTCGTGCTTGAGGTGCAATGGACAGGCTCGCCGTACGGCTTCCATCGCCGCGTTGTCGAGGGACTCGTGGCCGGAACTCTGCACCACTGAGACATCCTCCAGATTCCCATCCTGCCTGATGGAAACCCGCAACACCACTTTCCCTTCAAATCCATTGAGGCGTGCCGTCCTGGGATAGTGTCTGAGTTCGACGACTCTTCGGAACAGCGAATCGGCCAGCCACCCGTAGTCCGCCCTCGTCGCCGGTCTCGGCGTGACCGAGCGCGCGATCACGGGCGCGGAAGGCGAAGACTCGACAGGCGAAGGTGTTTCCTGAACCGGCTGTGACGGCTCATGGGTAACCGCCGGCATACTGTCGACCGGCGATGCTTGTTGAACCACTGGCGCGGAATCCGCGGGCGCTGCCACCGGAGCACGCGTCACCACCGTCGTCTCCTGACGAGATTCAATCGATGAATGACTGGTCACGACTGGCGAGACCTCGCGCGCCGCCTCCGTGACGGGTGGAACGGGCTGCACGACTGTCTGCTCAATCTGGGGTGTTGTTTCCCGAATGATGTCGGCCGAGGCCACCTCGCGTACGACTGGTTCCATCTGTTTCGATTCCGGCTGTTTCACCTCCGGCGAGGGCACGTTGACCACCTCGGGAGCCGGCTCCGGTCGGTCGATCGGCTGAACCGTTTCCATGACGGCCTGGACTTCCCGCTGCACCGGTTGCGGAACTTCTCTGGTCTCAACCTGCCGCGTGACGGTCTGCGGGACCGGTTCAACCGGGCGGGCAGCTTGGCGTTGCGCTTTGGCAGGAGGGGGAACCGCCTTCGACTGCTGAACTGTCGGGGGCACCGGTGCCTGTTCCTGAGGCTTGTCCACCAGCGCCACATCCCATCGGAATGTTTCCTGCTGCACGGCAACCATCATCCTGGGCATAAAGATGATGACCGCCATCAAGAGGGCGCCATGGAGCAGGATCGAAAGACTCCACCCTGTGATGATTTGTCTGCCCGCGTTTTCCGGCTTCAGCACATGATTCATCCCACCGCCTCGCGCATGGATATAAAATTGCAGCCTTACTTGAACACGACCTTCGAGATCGCACTCATGGGCACATCGACCTGCCCGAAATCAGACTCACCTCGAAGAGTGCCGTTGACTGCCGGCACAAAATCTCCCTTTTTCCCGCTGGTGAGAGTCACCATGAAGGTCATAGCGCCCTTCTCCGCACCCTGCTTCACGTCAATCTGCGCAATCGTCTCGAATTTGATGTTGACCTTCGATGTACCCCGCATGGTCGGTAGGTGACGCACCTCATGCGGAACAAACGAAGTGTCGCTGACCTTTTCTTCCCAATAGAAGACGACGTTGTTCAAGTCAGTCTCTACACCTTGTGCGTCGGTCACCACGGCATGAAACGCTTTCCCCGTCTTCGTCTCGGCCGGATGTGCGACCAGGACTCCGAAAAACACCGTCCACAGCAGGACACACACGATCATCCATTCTCTGTCGCTCTTGAGAAATTGTCCGCACATGGACGACTCTCCTCCCAAAGCTTGCGGTTCGCCCCTCACCGCCTCCTCTCCCCCCAACGGGGGAGAGGGCAAGGGAGAGGGGGAGCCGTCTGGCTGATCTTCAACTGATACATCTCTCTGTTTTCCAACGGTCTGTTCAATCGAGGGTACGGGTCCTCCATGACCTGCGCGATCAGCACACATTTCGCATGAGGGCGCCCTCATAAAGACACACCATCACACGCAGAATGTCGGGAACGTCAGCCGATGAAAAACGGAGGTGCGCGAGAATTGAGTCTGGTGGCAGATTGGATCGGAGGAGACTCGTCTGAGAAGTATGACCCGCTCTCTACAATAAGAATGGTATGGGCAAGGTGAATCGAAACCTGGCCGGCCATGGCCCCTGTCGCACACATCCAGGCGCAAATGCCCTTGCTGTGCGAACCGGCGCTATGATGCGCAGCGTGCTGCAGTTCGTGGCTGACCGCGCTGCTCATGGCGCTGCCCATCACAAACAGGACCGCAATCAAGAGGGCGCACGTCGCGGTTTTGAATGCCGTTGGCCTCATTCGTAACCATCCTACACTGGAAGGCATGTTATCAAAATCACACGTCCAGGGTCAAAGGCGGGCGAGAACACTGGGCGCTCACCGAGACACGGCCGCTTCACCATCTCAGCGGCGTTCACAAGCGTGCCGCGCCCTATTCGGCGCGTCGTGAACCTCGCGCCCGTTCACAAACTTGACGTGCATTATTCTGCGCGTCGCGGACCTACATCGGCGCCGTACCGATAATTCGCTCGACCCGGTCGTCCCGCCCTCCCAGATCCCTGTATTTACGGTAGTGAACCAAGGCCTTGATCGCATCCTTCCGATGAAGCTCATAGAAGACACCGATGTTGTAATGAGCTTCGAGCGAATCTGGTTTGAGCGCGATGGCCTTCTCGTATGCTTGCTCGGCATCATCCAGACGATTCAGGCTGGTGTATACCATTCCCAGGTTCATATGCGCTTCGGCATATTCGGGGCGATACCGAACGACTTCCAGGAGTTCCCGCTCTGCATCGTCTAAGCGGCCCTGACTTCGATGGACAAAGGCGAGATTATAGTGGGCGTCCACGAGGTCAGGCCTGGCCCGGATGGCTTGACGATACGCCTCAGCCGCTTCGACGAGATCGTTCGCCCGCTCCGACAGCCGACCCAGGAGGTACCAGGCATCGGCATGGTGCGGATTCACTCTGGTAAGCCGGGAGAGCTGCTCCCTCGCGGATCGTGAATCGGCCTGGCGATCATACAGATTGGCCAAATTGTACAGTGCCTCCGTCTGGTCCGGATGCATGCGAAGCAACGTTTGGTAGATCTTCATGGCAGCCGGATGGTCTTGGCGGGCTTCGTACAGGCGCGCCAGATCCAGGTAGGCCTCTTCCCCTCCCGGGGCGATCTCGATCGCTCTCTTGAGGACCTGTTCTGCTTCCTTCCCTTTTCCCTGGACGACATAGACATCCGCAAGGTCGTTGAGAATCCGCTGCGACCGGGGGTTCAGCTTCAGCGCCTGAACCAGGGACTCGGCAGCCTGAACCGGATTCCGTTTGCCATTGAGAAAGACCAATCCCAATAAGTGGTGGGCATCGGCGAAGCGGGGGTTGAGTTCAATGGCTCGCTTGAGCGCATGAATGGAGCCGTCCGGATCGCCCTCCCGGAATAGCGTCACGCCTTTTTCGTACTGCCGCTTGGCCGAGTCTGAGGTGGAAGAAGCGCCCGAGATGAGGGGAACGGCACTGCAAATGCCGATGAGGAACGCAACGACGATGGTGATGTTCCGTGCGCAACAGGATGCGTGCTGCATGGTCATGCGCAAAGGTGATGCAGTTCGATTCCTAGTATAAGGAAGGCACAATCAGGAGGAGAGACTATAGACGCGGCCCGGGACCGAAATCAATGGCGGAGCACAGTCCTCGCCTCTCGAGACGCGCATCCACTCTGTGCAAGGGGTCAGACGAGTTGGCCGGTCTGCCAGCGGTACTTGATCAATACGCCATTGGCTTCCCATCCAGGCGGACAGAGCTTGCCGGTGCCATAGTAATCGGCATCGAGGACGGTCAAGGGGGCGGCGCTTTTCAGCCAGTCCTGCGCAAGCCCGTTGGATTCAATGTAGGTCTGAAAGAAATAGGCGCCCCCGGTCAGCGGCAATTCGGAGAGGAGAAATTCAACATAACCTTCGCCGCTCAACGTGAGGGGCGTAGGGTCTACGATATCCGTAGACAGGACGAAGAGGTCGTGGCCTTTGCGCCCATTCACGGAAATACTCACGCGGCAGTACTGAAAGTCTTTATCGACCAGGCAGCGGTAATACATGCGGATGATCGTTTCACGTCCGGTAATAGCCGCCGCCAGGATACGCCGCTCGCCATCGAGCAGTTCAATCTTCGTCAGAATGACTTCCCCCAGACCGACCCGATCAGTCCGGTCCGCCATCGGAGTGCCGGCCAACGTAGTCAATCCCTCGGCATATCCCTTCACGACCTCCCGAGCATCACCCTCTTTGGCAATCTGGCCTTTCTCAAGCAGAATCGCCCGCTCGCAAAGACCTTCGATCACGGTCATATTGTGGCTCACGATGAGCACCGTCCGCCCGCTTCGACTCACCTCCTCCATCTTGCCGAGACACTTCTGCTGGAAACTTGCATCCCCCACCGCGAGCACCTCGTCGACGATCAAGATCTCCGGTTCAAGATGTGCGGCGACGGCAAAGGCCAGCCTGACATACATTCCGCTCGAATACCGCTTCACCGGGGTGTCGATGAACTCCTCGATACCGGAAAACGAAACAATGGCATCAAATTTCCTCTGCACTTCCGCGCGCCGCATCCCCAGCATTGCCGCGTTCAAATAGATATTCTCGCGACCGGACAACTCGGAATGAAACCCGGTGCCGACCTCAAGGAGGGAGCTGACCCGCCCATAGATATCAGCCTGTCCTCCGGTAGGCTCCGTGATCCTCGAAAGAATTTTTAAGAGCGTACTCTTGCCGGCTCCATTATGCCCAATGATACCGATCACCTCACCGTGTTTGATCTCAAACGACACGCCCTTCAATGCCCAGAATGATGTGGGCGCCTCGGTTCGTTCCCGTCTCCAGTTCGCAAGGGATTTCAGCCGGTGCATCGCCTGATCGCGAAGCGTATTGTGCCGGACCTTGCGCTCGCCGAGCCAGTACTGCTTCGACAGGGCATCTGCTGTGATAGCCAGGTTTCCCATTAAATTACATCCGCAAACGTGCGCTCCATTGATCGGAAGAATATGAGTCCCCCCGCCACAGCCAGGAAGACCACGACAAGGCTGGGCACGAACACGAGAAACTCCACCCGATAGTCAGGCAATAGCGCCCATCGGAATCCCTCAATCACGCTGACGACGGGGTTTAACGCATAGAAGTGACGCCAGGCCTCAGGCACTTTGCTCACCGGATAGATGATCGGAGAGACAAACATCCAGAGTTGAATGAACATGGGGATAATATGTCCCACGTCCCGAAATCTGACGTACAGGGCTGAGAGCCACACCCCACCTGCCAACGCAATAAAAAATGCCAGCCCGGCAAATAGCGGCAAGGTCACAATCCGCCAGGTGGGCAGTACGCCGAACCACACCATCAGCCCCAAATACACGAGGAATGCCAAGAGAAGATCCAAGAGGGGGGACAGAGTCCCGGAAAGCGGAAGAATCAGCCGGGGGAAATACACCTTGCTGATGAGCGGAGCCTCGCCGACCAGGCTCGTCGCGCTTCGGCTCAGGGCTTGCGCAATGTACAGCCAGGGCAACAATCCTGAGTACAGGAACACCGGATAGGGAAGACCGTCGGAAGGAATCTTTCCCACATAACTGAAGACCGCTGTAAAAATCAGCATGATGGCTAGCGGTTGAAAAATCGCCCAGGCAGCCCCGAGGACCGTCTGTTTATACCGCACTTTTATATCTCTCCAGACAAGGATGAAGATCAGTTCCCGGTACTGCCAGACCGTCGACAGGTCCAAGTGCAGCAGTCCTCTGGAGGGACGGATCTTGACGTGCGGCAGGGTCATCGTGTGACTGTGCTCAAGTTGTGAAGCGACATGTGCGCTCACCTGATTCCTCAATAAATGAATACTTTAAATGAATACTTTACGCGCAGCCATATTTTCGATTGTGCGAACCAGGAATACAACGGCTCTATGTCGTTGCAAACAGGTGTTCAGATTCAGATTCCTAGTGCCGGCGAAGGCGGAAATCTCAGGAACCGTGTGAAGATGTGTTGTAGCACGTAAGCGGTGATGTCTTGAGCAAATAAGTATTTTCCGTGAAGGGCTTGGACCTCACACTGAAAGCATCCTCCCAGATCATAGTTTACGGTTCATCGCGCATGACGGGTTTCGCGCTAACATATTCGCTCGGGCACCCCCTTCGACTCAACTCTTCGGGAATGGTCCTCAGCCATAGTCAGCCGGTGAAAGATCTGCTCGCTCCGGAAAGAACTACCTCTATCCTTGCATCATCATATTCACTTGTTTGAGACGACACAAGAGTCTCTGTCTGATTGTTTTATCAGCTCTTGGTTGCTATGTGCAGTCTTGTCTACGTACCGCCCTGGAAAAGTCCTGTCGGCCCTCCGATGGAATAGTCGCAGCTGCCACTGTGTCTGACACCACCTCAGCACGTGACCCTTCGCCGGATGAGAGAGGATCCAATGAATCGGAAAGCCGCTGTTTCGGTAGGATTCACTTTACGTTTGCTGTATACTGCATCAACGTCGTTTGGTTGTCACGCGGCCTCAGGCTGATTCATTCTCATGCTGACTCAACTGCTCAATTCCATCTTCGGCAGCAAAAACGATCGAGAGATTAAGGTCTTACGGCCGATTGTCGACCTCATCAATGGGCTTGAGGCAGGACTGACTCCCCTCTCCGACCACGCGTTGGTCGACAAGACCCAGGAATTTCGCAAGCGGCTCGATGCCGGAGAAGTCCTGGATGCCCTTCTGCCTGAAGCGTTCGCGGTATGCCGGGAAGCCTCCCGGCGCACGCTTGGCATGCGCCATTTCGACGTGCAGTTGATCGGC
>DAISKX010000033.1:0-13841 GCA_036820725.1 Nitrospiraceae bacterium | reverse complement strand
ATATTTCAATCCATCCACGAGATGGTCCCGGATTCCAGTCTGGTGACTCGGGCAGCCTATCGCACAGGCGAGACAGCCTATCTTTCTGATGAGTGTTCCCTTGCTACGGAATGGTTCGTCCAAGCCCTGGCGCTGAACGACAAAGATGCCGCTGCCCCTTCGGCGCTCGTCCACCTGGCAGACTGCTATGGCCGGCAGAGTCGTGTAAGTGAGGCACGCTCCGCACTCAAGCTGGTATGGACTCGCTTTCCCCAGACCTCAGAGGCGCGGGAGGCTCGAGACCGTCTGGATGCCAAATTAGGGGAAGAGAGCTGGACTTCCACAGCCGACGACTATTATCAGCGCGCACAGGCGTTCCTCGCCCTGGCCATGCAAGCGGAGGCAGTGGAGGACATTCGTCGCTTTCTCGGCGCAAGTCCTCAACATCCGCGCCGGTTTGAAGCACGACTCAAATTGGGGATCGCCCAAACGCGATTGAAGCAATACGATCAGGCAAGAGACACATTCCGCGGACTCTCGGCAGAACGGGTGCAGGAATCTCATGAGGCGACTGTGTGGCTCGCACGAATTTATCTGCGTCAGGGCCTGGGGGACAAGCTTCAGGAAATGGCGAGACTCGCCCAGAGTTCCAGCCTGTCTGGTGATCAGAAAGCCATGGTCCATCTGTTTCTCGGTGTCTGGTTGGAGGATCAAGGACGGTATGATGATGCCATTGCCGCTTTCCGGGAAGTGGCCAAGTTTGGCGACTCGGCGTCTCAACGTGCCGAGGGACTTTGGCGGGTCGGATGGGTGCTCTACCGGACCGCACGATATCCGGAGGCGATCCAAGCGTTTCAATCAATTATCGATGCCCAGACCACGGTCTTTGAGCCGCAGGCACTCTATTGGCTCGCCCGTGCGTATGAGTCCAACAAAGACTCCAAGGGCAGGGAATACTATGCGCGCATCTGTGACCGTCATGTGCATAGTTACTACTGTCAATTGGCCGCACGACGGGCCGATATTCCGGTCTCACGGGAGGTTGAATCAGTCCCGGTGAGCGTGAACTTCCAGGAACCCGTGCGCTTGCCCGAAACACGACGACCTGAAATTGAGCGCCATCCTGCCTATCGGCGCGCGGTTGAGCTAAAAATCCTAGGGTTGACCCAGGATGCGGCGAGAGAACTGGCTGTTCTGACCGAACAATATAGTCGCGACGAGGAAGTCCTGTTGGCGTTTTCAACGTTACTGAATGAAGTCGGGGCCTATTATCCGGCGCTTCGGCTGGCAAAGATCCATTTTAGGGAAAAGCTTGAACGTGGAGGACTGTCGTCTGGGTCTCCTCTGTGGACCGTCGCCTACCCAACGGGACTCGTGCCGACAATACAAGCACAGGGCGTCAAGCAGGTGGATCCATACCTCGCGGCGGCGATCATTCGGGAAGAGAGCCAATATGACGAGAAGGCCGTCTCGATGGTTGGTGCGATCGGGCTCATGCAATTAATGCCGATGACGGCCAATCAGGTTGCTCAACGATTTGGATTTCCGATTGTCGTACGTGAAAATCTCTTCGATGGGGAGACGAATATCCAGCTTGGTGTGCGGTACCTCGGCCAGCTCATGGATCAATTTTCCGGTAACCTCGCCTATGCCGTTGCCGCTTACAATGCCGGCCCGCTAGCCGTCACGAACTGGATCGCGATGCATCGCGGACGGGATCAGGACGAGTTCGTAGAGCTGATTCCTTATCAGGAAACCCGTCTCTACGTGAAACGGGTCCTGAGAAGTTATGGTGAATACCTGCGTCTCAATCGGCTGCCTTCCTGATTGCTACTGTCCCTTTCTTGACAAGCCATTGTGAAATTTTTATAGTGCACCCACTATATAGGGTAGCAGTATTAGATATTGGTCATAATAGCGAGGATGAACAATGACGTTGGATCGGTTGGATGCTTTAGAAACACGCATTCGGGAACTCGTGAAATTGGTTCACGATACGAAACGAAAGAACGCCGCGCTGGAAGAAGATCTCAGGCTGACCCGCGAGCGCTTGGCATCTCAAGACGACAATAATGAACGATGGGAACGGGAGCGCATGGACATTCGGTCGCGGATTGAAAAGGTATTAGGAGAGATCGACGTGCTTGAATGCGTAGACTCATCCAGGGAGGTGGCCCTTGACTAAGACCATCGAGGTGGAGATCTTCGGCCAACGATTCAGTATCAACGGCGATGCCGATGAATCCTATGTGCAGAAATTGGCGCAAGTCGTTGATAAACATATGAAACATATTGCACAAGGGACGAAGACCATCACTCCGCACAAATTGGCTGTTCTCGCTGCGATCAACATTGCTCACGAACTGTTTGAGAGTGAGAAAAAAAGACAGCAGGGTGAGGCGGATGTGGAACGACGGATGGTCACGTTGATGCAGTCTATTGAAGAACAAATGCCGTCGAGTGTGACGAGTGTGAGATGAGTCGCCGACCTTGCATTCGTAAAACTGCTTTGCTATTGTGGAGGCACTGAACAGGAACTGAGGATTAGCGGGAGGAGAAGAGAAGAAAGGACGCGACATCCAGGCAGGATTATTAGAAGAGATCTCACTCACATGATGGACATGGAATCGCTGGGAATATTTATTGTTGTCGGAAGTTTTCTCGCTGAATGGGCAAGAGATCCGATAGCCCGTCTATTGGTATGGATGCAAATGCACACGGGTGTTCTGATGCTCAAGGGCGTTGTTCAAAGCCTACAAGACCTCGGTGGTGGTGGACTCACGCCCTTGCAAGTACATGTCACTGGTCGATCCAGGCGGAGAAGGGAATACTTACGCTTATCCGCTGCCCGAGGCCGGCCATTGTATGGATCCACTCAGCTCCGGCGATTAGATCTCTCTCCTCGATTTACTGCCTAGTTTGTGGTGCGCTCAGGCGCGCTTGTCCTTTCGCTATCCCTCCCAACTTCTCACAAAACACTAGCCTTTGCTAGCCTCGACAGGCTGATAGCTGTTCGAGTGCATCCTAAAGGGAGGTGATTCCCATTTCTCTCAGCATACTTGCGTACATTCTAACCGGTTTTCTGGGCGCTGTTGTGGGGGCCGGGGTCTATGAATTCATGCGGCGAAGGGCAGCCCTGGGACGTCGTGTGGAATCCGAAGAGCAGGCACGTCAGATTGTACAGAGTGCCCAACGTGAAGCAGAAAACGTGACCAAGGAAGCTAAGTTAGAAGCGAAAGATTTGGTCTTTCAGGCCAAAACTGAAATTGAGAGGGATCAGAAGGCGAAACTCGCTGAGTTGTCCGGTGTTGAGAAGCGGCTGGTGCAGCGTGAAGAAGCGCTGGACAAGAAAGCAAGCGTCTTCGAGAGACGGGAAGGCGACATTTCGAAACGCGATCAAGAGTTGGTGCGGCGCGAAGATGGTCTGGGTCAGAAAGAGGCGCGATGTGATCAGGCGTTGAAAGACCACCGCGAGGCACTTGAGCGAGTCGCGAGTATGACGGCCGAAGAGGCGAAACGTCACTTGATTCTCGAAATGGAGAGCCAGGCTCGCCTGGAAGCGGCGGGCATCGCGAAGCGCACTGTGGAAGAGGCCAAGGAGAATGCCGAGCGAGAAGCACGGGAAATCATTGCCAGGTCGATTCAGCGTGTGACCCGTGACTATGTCAATGAAGCGACCATTTCGGTCGTTCCTATTCCGAACGATGCGATGAAGGGCAGGATTATCGGCCGCGAGGGAAGAAATATCCGGGCCATCGAAGCGGCTACCGGTATCGATCTCATCATCGATGAAACTCCGGAGGCTGTGATTATCTCAGGATTCGATCCTCTTCGTCGGGAGATCGCAAAGGTTTCTCTTGAGCGGCTTATGCACGACGGCAGAATTCATCCCACCCGCATTGAAGAGATCGTGGAAAAGGTCAAAATCGATATCGAAAAGCTCATGATTGAAGAAGCGGAAAAGATCATCTTCGAATTGGGCTTGTCGGGTTTCCATCCCGAACTAGTCAAAGTGCTCGGCCGGTTGAAGTACCGAACGAGCTATGGACAAAACAATCTCTACCATGCGCGTGAGGCGGCCTATATCTGCGGGATCATGGCGTCAGAGTTGGGCCTGGATGTCAAACTCGCAAGAAGAGGGGCGCTGCTTCACGACATTGGAAAAGCTGTGAGTCATGAGGAAGAGGGACCCCACGCGATGCTGGGTGCGGAGATCGCCAAGAAATATGGCGAAGATCCGCGGATCGTCAATGCCATCGCGGCACACCATGAACAGGTCGAGCCCGTTTGTCCGGAATCGGTTTTGGTCGCTTCTGCTGAAGCCCTGTCGGCAGCACGTCCTGGTGCGCGTCGTGAAGCACTGGAGTCCTATGTAAAGCGTCTCGAAAAGCTTGAATCGTTGGCGGTGGGACAAAAAGGTGTTCAGAAGGCCTATGCTATCCAAGCGGGTCGGGAGATTAGAGTCATCGTCAAACAAGACGATTTGACCGACCCCGAATGCTTCCAGTTGTCCCGCGACCTTGCGAAGAGAATCGAGCAGGAGCTGACCTATCCGGGCCAGATCAAGGTCACGGTGATTCGAGAAAGCCGTTTCGTCGATTACGCAAAATGAGAACGATGCCATGAACGTTCTTTTCATCGGTGACATCATGGGAGATCCGGGTCGCAAGGCATTGGCCCGTCTTCTTCCTAAGCTGATCGTCCAGCGTCATATCGACGTGGTCATAGGAAACGGAGAGAACGTCGCAGGAGGATTCGGCATCACACCCGATCTGGTCGAGGAGTTGTTCGATCTAGGCCTGTCGGTCATCACAACGGGCAATCATGCTTGGGACAAGAAGGAGATTGTCGATTTCTTTCCCCGCGAGCCTCGATTGCTCCGTCCCGCCAATTATCCCGAGGGGGTACCAGGACGTGGTGTCTATGTATTGACGACTCCGAGCGGAGAATCGCTCGGAGTGTTGCATCTGATGGGTCGTGCATTCATGCCGACCATCGATTGTCCCTTTCAGGTCGCCAGGCGGGAGGTCGAACGCCTCAAGAAGGACGCGGTTGCGATTGTCGTCGACATGCACGCCGAGGCGACCTCGGAAAAAATGGCGATGGGGCACTTTCTCGACGGGTCGGTGACGGCGGTGGTCGGGACCCATACGCACGTGCAAACCGCCGATGAGCAGATTCTTCCGAAAGGGACGGCGTATATCACAGATATCGGTATGACGGGTCCGCTTCATTCGGTTATCGGGATCAAAAAGGAACTGGCGATCGAAAAATTTCTCACAGGCATGCCTCGTCGGTTCGAGGTGGCATCTGGGCCGGTGGTGTTCTGCGCCGTGCTCGTGAACCTTGATCCAAGACTAGGCAAGGCCCTCTCGATTGAGCGGATCCGAGTTCTTGATTGATTACATCCTGTTGATCGGGTGCCCCTCCATTCTTCGATGCATCCACGTCCTCTGATCTTCCAGCAGATCTTATCCGTATCTGATTTTACGCGACTTGTTCGGGAGTCGCTGGAACCGCGCTTCCCTGATGTATGGATTGAGGGTGAGGTGTCCAATCTTCGAATGCCCGGTTCGGGGCATGCCTATTTTACGTTGAAGGACCAGAGCAGCCAACTGCGTGCCGTACTCTTCCGATCCAGCCTGCAACGTGTTCGGTTCCTCCTGAAGGAGGGCATGCACCTTCTCATTCGCGGTCACCTGTCGGTGTACGAGCCGCGCGGCGAATATCAGGTCGTGGTGGAGCAGGTCGAACCGAGAGGTGTCGGCGCCCTCCAGTTGGCATGGGAACAATTGAAGGAGCGATTATCCGGGGAAGGGTTGTTTGACGAGCATCGTAAACGGCCGCTTCCTCGATTTCCGAGCACGGTAGGAATCGTCACGTCTCTCAGTGGTGCGGCCGTACGTGATATCGTTTCTATTTTACGCCGCCGTTGCCCAACGATACAGGTAGTGATCGCGCCGGTTCCGGTTCAGGGAGAGGCGGCTGCGAATCAAATTGCATCAGCCATTAGAACATTGGGGGATTCCGGTCTGGTAGAGGTGGTGATTGTCGGGCGTGGCGGAGGGTCGTGGGAAGATTTATGGTCGTTCAACGAAGAAATTGTCGTTCGCGCGATCGCGGCCTCGAAAGTTCCCATTGTATCGGCCGTGGGGCATGAGACCGACGTGACCCTGGCTGATTTCGCGGCGGACTATCGCGCCCCTACTCCATCAGCTGCCGCCGAAGCGGTCGTCCCAGTCCTCGATGATATCGTCGATCGCATGAACCAGTGTTCTGGTCGACTTTTCAGAGCGATGCGTATGTATTGTCTGTTGGGGGAACACCGGCTGCAGAGAGCGCAGGAAGCATTCAGCACCGTGCGACGTCGGATGCAGATGCAGACTCAGCATCTGGACGACATCACATCCGTCCTCTTCAATACCCTGCGAAGCCGGTTGCAACGGATTCGACGCGAGGCCTGGAACCTTCGGCATGAACTGGCTTCGGCCGGTCCCATTATTCCGATTCGTCAATTTCAGGTTCTGTTGCCGCAACTTGTCAAGCGACTCGAGGGGTACATGCGGTCTTCGATTGATCGCCGCCGCCAACTCGTCTATCGGCGAATGACCGCGCTGGATACGCTAAGTCCATTGGCCATTTTGAACCGAGGATATAGCATCCTTCACCGGGATCCAGACAATAGAGTGATAAGATCTGCAACAGAGGTCAAAGCCGGAGACCTTCTTCGGGCTCGACTGGCTCTAGGGGAGCTGTGGTGTCAGGTCAAAAAGATTCTGCCACACTCTTCGCCTTGACCCCACAAGATGCTCAGGCAATAATGGATCTTTACAGACAGATGAGGAGATAACGTGGCGGCAGTAAAGTTCGAGCAGGCGATGGCGCGGCTTGAGACAATCGTAGCGGAATTGGAGCGGGGAGAACTTCCGCTGGATCAGTCGTTGAGAATTTTTGAGGAAGGCATTCGTTTGTCCAAGACATGTCTGAAAATGCTCGAAGACGCTGAGCATAAGGTCGAGATTCTGGTTCAGGAAAAAGATGGCAGGAGAAGATTGCAGGCGATTTCTCTTGGTGAAGACGACGTAGAGGACTCGTCGCTGAACGTCTAAGGTGTCAATCTCCGGTCTGGTCATTGTCGGTTCTCGTCACCACTAAACCCCCTCTTTACATGCAGCACTCACCTTCCGGAGTACGTGACCGACTGGATCGCACCCTCGTCAATCGGGGACTCGTGACGAGTCGAGAAGAGGCTGGCAGGTTGATTTTAGCCGGCATGGTGAGAGTCGATGGCTGTATGGTCGACAAACAAGCGAAGTTGATTCCTCCCGGGGCGGATGTCCAGATCGTTCGTCGTCTGTCCCAATATGTCAGCCGGGGCGGGGATAAGTTGGGTCCCGCCCTGGATCGCTTCAATGTCAGCCCGGTGGGGAAGATTGCGATGGATGTCGGGTGCTCGACTGGAGGGTTTACGGACTGTCTATTGCAACGGGGTGCTGACCGCGTGTATGCGGTGGATGTCGGGTACGGTCAATTTGACTGGCGCTTGCGAAACGATCCAAGAGTTGTCTTGTTGGAACGGACAAACATCCGGTATTTATCGTCTTCAGCGATTACCGATCCAATCGACCTAGCCGTGATTGATGTGTCGTTCATTTCTCTGACACTCGTGTTGCCCTGTCTTATACCCTTTTTGGGGGACCGAGCGACGATTGTCGCTCTAGTCAAGCCTCAATTTGAAGTGGGGAAGGGTCGGGTCGGACGAGGAGGGGTGGTGCGTGATGAGGAGTTGCGGGCGGAGGTCATGCAGAAAATCGCGCAATGCGCGCACGCTCTGGGTTTAATGGTCGTCGATAAGATGGATTCTCCGATTTGCGGCCGCAAAGGAAACCGTGAAGCCTTGATCGCCTTTCACCGACGGAACGATGCATTGTCCCAATTGAGCTGACAGCACGTGAGGAGAAATCTATTTGGAACGGGTGTGGTGTGAAAAAGCTTTGCGCAGCGAATCATAAGGTGTACGCTGGCCGATGTCCTTATTGAAGCAGGAACGCCAGGTATCATGCCGGCTCGGACTATGAGAGGAAGCCTATGAAAGTCTTGGTAACGGGCGGAGCGGGGTTTATCGGATCTCATGTTGTGGAACGGTTGCTTCAAGAGGGGCATGAGGTGATTGTCGTAGATAATCTTTCATCGGGAAAACGGAAAAATATCCCGCGCGCGGCCCAGTTCTATAAACTTGACATAGAGGGAACCAAACTGGAGCGCGTGTTTCGGAATGAGCGGCCATCCATCATCATGCATTTGGCGGCTCAGATGAATGTCCGGCGTTCGGTGGAGGATCCACTGTTTGACGCCAAGATCAACGTCTTGGGGACGCTGAATGTCCTGGAACAAGCGGCGAAGCATGGGGCGCGCAAGTTGATTTTCTCCTCGTCCGGTGGGGCGATTTATGGAGAGCAGCAAACGTTTCCAGCTCCGGAGTCGCATGTCACTCAGCCGCTGTCTCCTTATGGTATCAGTAAGCTGTGCGGAGAACACTATCTCTCCTACTATACGAGGCTTAGCGGCATTCAAGTGGTGAGTTTACGATACGCCAACGTCTATGGGCCTCGACAAGATCCGGAAGGCGAAGCAGGGGTGGTGTCCATTTTTATTCAGAAGCTTCTGAATCATGAGCAACCGGTGATATACGGGAATGGTCGGCAGACACGTGATTTTGTGTATGTGGAAGACGTGGTAGAGGCCAACCTCATGGCGATGGGGCAGGATGCACAGGGAGTTTTTAATGTCGGGACGGGCATTGAGACATCGATTAACGATCTATTTCAAGTCGTCCTCGATTTGACCAAAACGAGCGGCAAGGAGATCCATGGGCCTGCAAAAAAGGGTGAACAAGCGCGCAGTGTTATTGATGCAACGAAACTGAGGCATGAACTCGGCTGGGAGCCCAAGGTCGACCTCCGGGAAGGCTTGCGGCAAACGGTCGCGTATTTTCAGGAACGACTCAGGTAGTTAGGGATATGGCGAAGAATCTGCCGAGCCTCAATAGCGTGGAACTGCTGGGTCTACTTGTGCCGACCATGCATCGATCCCGCCGATAAGGTTCTTTACATTGAGGAAACCCTGCTGCAGGAGAAATCCAGTCGCATCTGCGCTGCGCATTCCATGATGGCAATAGGCAATAATTTCAGCTTGACGGTCCAATCTGTCGAGGGATTGAGGGAGAGTAGCGAGGGGAATCAGAACCGAGCCATCAAGCTTTGCCAACGCAAATTCCCATGGTTCCCGAACGTCCATAAGAACGACTTTGTCTCCCTTATCCAAGCGAGTCTTGAGGTCTTTTGGAGTAATCGCGAAGTCCATTTCAATACCTCCACTCAATGTACTGGCATAATCATAGGGAGTGCACTAAGGACCTGTCAACCTCACAGCAGGACATCTGCGATGCAATGTAAAGAGATTAGGACCATTAGACTAGACGCGTTTAGACGTATTTGTTTGTAACCTGTTCATGGAATACCTGTTCATGGAATATTAGGACGAATATCGAGGCCAAGATCGCGATATGCTGGCGGCGCCCTTTCATTGTGGCGAACGGTCAATTTTTTGTCCAAATGTTCAAAACCGGATAACTTGGTTCGCGGTTGATAATTCAATAAGTGAATCATAAGATATTGATTTAGCAGTGATCGCATTCAGTACCACTATAGAAGGGGCATGGAATTTGCGTTGATGTAAGAGGGGTTGGTTGTGCCGAGATCAGCGGCTTCAGATGCTGCGCTGGTTGTCTTTGTTACTGCGTCCTCTCATGAAGAGGCGAACAACCTGAGCAGCTTGGTAGTTGAAAGAAAGCTTGCAGCTTGTGCCACGATTGTCGAGAACGTGCGATCACTCTTCAGATGGGAAGGGAAAGTCAATTCCGAAAAGGAGTCGCTGCTCATCTTGAAGACGACGGCCGGATGTTTTGTCGACTTGGAAAAACTTGTGAAGAAGCATCATAGCTATGAGGTACCCGAGATCATTGCATTGCCGATCGTGATGGGCTCGGAGGATTATCTAAAATGGATAAGGCAGGAAACTCAGAAGTAGGTGATTTATTGAAGAAAGCATTTTTGCGACAAAGGAATAAAGGGTTGACCAAGCCAGACGAGATGAGTACACTGCCGGTATGCTGACAGCGTCAATTCTTTCGTCCTTCCGTTTGGTGTAAGGGAGCAAGGCGATGAGCCAACCAGTCAACGAAACCAGCGACGCTTATACTGTTGTGGTCTTTCGAGGGTCAGCTTCCAAGCCCCTTCGCTTTAGCTTTCCAAGAAAGTTCGTTCGAAAGCTGTTGATCCTGGCAGCGGTGTTTGTCCTCGCTGATTTATTAGTGGTTTCGCACTATGTGATCCGAACCGGGGAGGTATGGCAGTTATCGGCGTTTCGTGCTGAGGCGATGAGCGCTCGGGATCAAACGGCCGCTTTTTCTTCAGCCATCGACGACCTCAAGAAGCGGATTTCCGCTATGAACGAAATCAACCAACGTTTACGTGTCATGTTGGGTATTGACCCGGCCAAGCCGACCGGAGATTTGTCTAATGGGCGAGGTGGGGAAGACGGACCAGTGCCGGAGGGTAAGTCTGGCATAACCAACCAACCTTCTACAGGCGATCTTCAAGAAGGGCGTCAGCAGAGTACAGCACCGAAAGAATTGGTGGCTGAGGGCCGGATAGATCCTGAAAGTGCTGAAATCATTGCCCAGCAGGTTCGTAATGAAATCGATATTCTTTCAAAGGAAGCGGCCAGTCAGGAACATACTCTTGAGGAGCTGACACAAGTGGCAGAACAACGGTCCACCCAGTGGTCTTCCACACCTTCGATCTGGCCTGTCCGAGGATGGATCACCTCCGGTTTTGGTCCTCGGGTGTCTCCGTTTACCGAAAAACCAGCCTGGCATGATGGTTTAGATATTGGAGCCTCGCCCAATGCACCTGTGCAGGCACCGGCTCAGGGCCGTATTATCGTAGTCAGTTCCGACTCAAAAATGGGCAACATGGTAAAGATTGATCATGGCTATGGCGTTGAGACGGTGTACGGGCATCTGGCCAAGGCCCTGGTGAAGGAAGGTCAACGGGTAAAACGCGGCGATGTTGTCGCTCTTGTCGGCACCAGTGGACTCTCTACCGGTCCTCACCTGCACTATATGGTCAAGAAAAATGGACAGGCGTTAGATCCCTCCAAGTTCATTCTTGATTGAAGACCTGCGGATTTCTCTTCCCTTAGCCTTTTATCCAATTCGATCTTTCAATCAGCTTCTAGACTCTGTGCGTTGGCCATGGTCCAAGCGCACATGGCCGGGCACAATCAGCTATTTCATGCCTCTGTGGTATACTACCTCGCTATTCCGGCCAAGAACGTCTACAGCGATCCGATGAACGACCTTCAGATATCGCGGTCCATTACTCCCAGCCATATCTTCGAGATCGCGAAATCTCTGCGTATTCCTTCTGACGATCTGATCCCCTTCGGACGGTATAAGGCCAAGGTGAGTCTTGGCTTGTTGGATGCAATTAATAACCGGCCACTCGGTCGATACATTCTTGTTACTGCGATGAATCCGACTCCCCTGGGAGAGGGTAAGACGACGACATCCATCGGGCTCGCCATGGGATTGTGCCGCCTTGGGCATCGCGCGGCCGTCACACTCAGACAGCCTTCGTTGGGGCCTGTATTCGGTATCAAGGGTGGAGGAGCAGGAGGTGGACGAGCGCAGTTATTCCCCATGGAAGATATCAATCTGCACTTGACCGGCGATGCTCATGCCGTCTCCTCAAGCCATAATCTATTGTCAGCTTTCGTGGACAACCATTTGTTTCATGGTAACGGACTGGCCTTGGATGAGACGCAAATTTCGTGGCCCCGTGTGACAGGCGTGAGTGACCGAGCGTTGAGAGAAATTCTGTTGAGTGACGGACGCGCCGACCGGAAAGGCCGATTCGTGATCACCGAAGCGTCCGAGGTAATGGCAGCGCTGGCCTTGGCGAACGGCCTTCATGATTTGCGTCAACGTGTCGGACAAATTCTTGTCGGGCTGAAAAAAAGTGGGGATGCCGTGAAGGCGGAAGACTTGGGTTGCGCAGGGGCTATGGCCGTTTTACTCAAAGATGCGCTCCTCCCCAATCTCGTGCAAACCTTGGAAGGAACTCCGGCGTTTGTTCATACCGGGCCGTTTGGGAATATTGCCCACGGAAATTGTTCCGTTCTGTCGGATGCGATCGCGTTACGGTGCGCCGACTATGTCGTGACCGAGGCCGGATTTGGCAGCGATCTCGGCGCAGAAAAATTTTTCAATATCAAGTGCCGCACGTCCGGTTTTCGACCTGCCGCCGCTGTTATTGTTGCCACGCTGCGGGCGCTCAAGCTGCATGGGGGTGGCGGCACAGTCAAATCCGGAACTCCTCTTCCCGACAGCCTCACCGGGCCGAACCAAGACGCTCTAGAACGGGGATTCGCGAATCTTGAGCAACATATGGTCAACGTTCAAGCCCATGGTGTCCCCTTTGTCGTAGCGTTGAATGCATTTCGTGACGATCCGCCTTCAGAACTAGAGTGGGTCCGCCAACAAGCCTGCAAAGCAGGGGCATTTGATGCAGCGATCTCAACCCATTGGGCGAATGGTGGCCAGGGTGCCGAACAATTGGCGCAGGTCGTGATCGCGGCTGCAAGACAGGAAAGCAGGTTCAATCATCTCTATGATCTCGATTGGCCGATCAAGAAGAAGATCGAAACCATTGCGACCAGAATGTACGGGGCATCGGGTGTCTCGTTTAGTCAGGAAGCGGAGGGGCAGATTAAAACCGCGAGCCGGCTAGGCTACGATCGGCTTCCGATCTGTATGGCCAAGACCCCGTTGTCTCTGTCGCACGACCCGTCCCTCAAAGGAAGGCCGACCGGGTTTATCCTGCCGATTCAGGAATTGCGGATGCTCGCGGGAGCTGGTTTTTTGACTGCGGTCTGTTCGGGAATGCAATTATTGCCGGGCCTACCCAAGAAACCTGCGGGCGAACGGATGGATCTGGATGCAGAGACGGGAGAGATCGTCGGCTTATCCTAAGTAAGGTTCACCGCTGCTTCAGAAAGCGGAAGAATTCAGAATCAGGACTCATGACCAAGGTAGACTTATCTCGAAATGTTTTCTTGTAGGCTTCCATCGAGCGGGTAAAGTCGAAGAAATGCGGGTCCTGACGATAGGCTTCCGCGTAAATCCGAAAGGCTTTGGCATCCCCGCTTCCCCTCAGTTCTTCTGATTCCTTGTATGCTTCCGCTAAAATGATTTCACGGTCCTTTTCGGCATCTGACCGAATTTTTTGAGCCTCTTCGGCACCTTCGGCACGGTATTGCTTGGCCTGTCGTTCCCGTTCGGCTTGCATGCGGGCGAACACGGCTTTTTCATTCTGTTCAGGCAAATCGGCTCGCTTGATTCGGACGTCCAATATTTGAATACCATAGCTGGAGGCTATTTCGTTGGATCGCTGGGTGACGACCTTCATGAGCTCGGCCCGGGATGACGAGACGATCTCTGCCAAATCATGCCGTCCCAATTCAACGCGGAGTTCGCTGTAAATAATGTCGTGCAGGCGTTGCAAGGCGCCCCGCTGAGTTTGAAAAGCTTGATACACTTTCAGCGGGTCGGTGATCCGCCATTTGGCGAAATTGTCCAACAACAACGTTTTCTTGTCCTGTGTAATGACGTCTTGTGCGTCCGATTCATAGTCCAACAGTCGCTTGTCGAAATAGGTGACTTCCTCGATAAAGGGCACTTTCATGTAGAGTCCGGCCTCCGTCACATTCCGGACCGGCTTGCCGAGCTGGACGACGAT
>DAISKX010000032.1:0-13938 GCA_036820725.1 Nitrospiraceae bacterium | reverse complement strand
GCCTTGATCATTGGCGCCAACCGCCGAGATGTCGAGAAAGGATAAGAACGTACGCATCAGATGACCTGAAGAATGCAGCACTTCAGGTAGCGGGTTTCTGGCATGGAGACCAGGACCGGATGATCGGGCCCTTGAGACCGTTGTTCGATCAGGCGAATCTGCCGGTGAGCATCCCGTCCGGCAGACTGGATCATCTTCAAGAAATCCGTTTCCGTGACATGATGTGAACAGGAACATGTAACAAGAAACCCTTCCGGCTCCAGGAGTTTGAGCGCCTGAATATTCAGTTCTTTATAGCCAGCGAGCGCATGCTGGACGGCATGACGGCTGCGTGCAAAGGCCGGAGGATCGAGTATCACCATGCCATACCGACGTCCGGAGCGGTCCAGTATCCGGAGTTCCTGAAATGCGTCAGCCTGGCGGTATCGGCAGATCTGATCGACGTTGTTCTTGACCGCATGACGCCGCGCAAGGGTCAACGCTGGTTCACTGACATCGATCCCCTCGATCGACCTCGCTCCTCGCAACGCCGCATGCACGCCAAAGGCGCCCGTATGGCAAAAAACCTCGAGTACGTTGGCATTCTTCGCCAGTTTGGACGCAGCAGCGCGATTGTCACGTTGATCGCAAAACCAGCCGGTTTTTTGTCCCTCTGCGATATCAACAGAAAATTGAGCATCGTGTTCGAAGATATCCACCGTGGTAATACCATCTCCACGCATCGGTCCACGTTCAAGCGGCAACCCTTCCAGCGAGCGACTCTTCGCGTCGTTCCGAAGGTACACTGCCTTGACCCCCGTCTCGCGCATCACCAGATCCGCCAGGACTTCTTTGCGTTGGTCCATCCCATAGCTAAGCGTCTGCATCACTGCCACATCGTCGTAGCGATCGATGATCAGGCCTGGCAGCAAATCGCTTTCGCCATGCACCAATCGGTAGGCGTTGGTGAAAAGCGCCATTCGTTGACGTAGCCGTGCAGCGGACTGTATCCGTGTCCGGAAGAACTCGGCATCAATGACGTCGTCGTGAAAGGTCAGGAGCCGCACGTGGATTTTAGAGCGCGAGTTGTAAAATCCTCGCCCGCAGAACTGCTTGCTTGCCAAATACACATCCACCACATCTCCCGTCTGCGGATTTCCCCATATTTCTTCGATGTGTCCCGCATAAATCCAGGGATGACCGGTTTGTCTGGGATCACGGTGGCGGGAGGAAAGTTGGACCCGACCGTTCGAAGACGGAGACAAAAGTGTCATACTGTACTTATTCCCGTAGAGTAGTTATGGCGTCAAGTATAAATTCGTGGCGATCGCCAGAGACAGGCTGTGACACGAGTGGCAAAAGAACGTGACCATGACATACGGTTCATCGGAGAAACTTGACCTTCCCCGAAGGCTGTGGTTTCCTAACCACATACGCGATACGCGTGGGTAATACGAGACAGAACCAGCAAGACTGATTCGCACACAACAACGTCCTGGTATGACGACCACGAACACAATCGGCACCGCAGTTCTAGACCGGCTGCACACCCTTGGAGTGCGGCACATTTTTGGGATTCCCGGCGATTATGTCCTTAGCCTCTACAAACTACTGGAGTCCTCGCCGATCCGGCATATCGGCACCACCAGGGAGGATTGTGCAGGGTTCGCTGCTGATGCATACGCTCGTATCAACGGTATTGGCGCCTTGTGCGTGACCTATTGTGTAGGTGGGCTGAACACGGTGAATGCCATCGCCTGCGCCTACGCCGAGCGCTCTCCAGTCGTCTTGTTGACCGGTTCTCCCGGCCTGTCTGAACGGGCGCGCAACCCGTACCTCCATCATATGGTGCGCGACTTTTCCACGCAGAGGGAAGTCTTTGAAAAGATGACCGTCGCGGCAGTGAGTCTCGATGATCCCCTCACCGCGGAACGGGAGATGGATCGAGCATTCGCCGCCCTTCTGCGATATCGTCGTCCGATCTACCTGGAGATTCCCCGTGACATGGTCCACGTTCCACTGGCCGCTTCCACGCGATCGACTGGAAGCGAGGATGAGGCCACCGACCCAGCGGCGTTGGCAGAAGCAGTCGCAGAAGTACGTACCATGCTGGAGTCGGCGAAGCGACCGGTCATCTTAGCAGGAGCTGAGGTGGGTCGGTTCGGGTTGCACGACGATCTGGCAACGTTGGTTGAACGATTGAACGTTCCTATCGCCTCTACCCTGCTGGGCAAATCCATCATCCGCGAGGATCATCCTTTGTATGTGGGTGTCTATAGCGGGCTGGTCGCGCGCGATGAGGTGAAAGAGTTTGTCAATCAAACTGATTGTCTCGTCATACTGGGATCGATCCTGTCGGATGTGGAGGACCTGGATGCTCGCTCCTCCTTGTTTTCCGACGGCCATACCATTCATGCCACAGCAGACCGCATTGCTATCAAGCACCATCGCTACGATACGATTCGCTTTGAGGATTTTGTCAAGGCACTTGCGAGCGCGCAGCTTCCCTCCTTTGAATCCCGCCGAATGCCACTCTCCGAGAAATTCAATGATCCGATGCCGCCCCCTCAGGCATCGGTGACGCTGCACGGAATATTTCGTCATCTGGACGGCGTCTTGGATGAAAAAACGCTGGTGATTGCGGATGTGGGCGAATCATTGTTTGCGTCGGTCGATCTCCATGTCCACCGGCGGTTCGAGTTCCTGTCGCCCGCCTACTACACCTCGATGGGATTTGCTATCCCGGCGGCGGTCGGTGCAGGATTTGCTGATCCGTCTCTTCGCCCGATTGTTCTAGTCGGTGACGGCGCCTTTCAAATGACCGGTTCCGAACTTTCGACATCAGTCCGGTACGGACAAGCTCCGGTCGTGATTGTCCTCAACAACCATGGATACTCGACCGAACGGGAAATTTTGGAAGGCCCCTTCAACGATATCCATGAGTGGCGATACGAACGGATCTGCGATCTATTGGGCGGAGGTCAGGGGGCTCGAGTCGCCACTCACGGCGAGTTTGTCCAGGCACTGGCCAAAGCCCTCGCGGACCGGAGTCAACCGCACGTGTTGAACGTCCTTTTAGACCCAGCCGACCGGTCACCTGCGATGACCCGCCTCGCGCGGCGGCTGGCCAAACGTTTGTCTACAGATCGCCCTTAGCCTTCCCACTGGCTTTTAGTCTCGCGGCTTTAAGGAAGCTTTGGTTGCTTTCGGTCGAGTCCGCGCCGACGTCCCAGATTCAGACCTTCTCACGTCCAGCAACCCGGCATTCCAAGGAAGACGAGGCATTGACCCTTGATGGACAAATGTGGTCTTAATAGAGGTCAATTATCAAATGCATTTCCCCGGACGAACAGACAAGATGGGTTTCAATACCGCACAGAGGGTAACCGGATGAGAGACCATCACACCCTCTCCGCAAGACTCAACAGCGTCGTATCGAGTGAGAACGAATTCGACGAGCTGCTCCTCAGGTCTTTACCCGAATTCCTGGATCGAGCTACGGCTCAAACAAAACGGTTTCTTCGAGATACGGGGCAATGGACGGACGACATCACTCATGAGAAGCTCGCGCTCCGCTGGGGCTACGAGTTAGTGGAGCGTTTCTTAATATGCGGGAGAACGGAAGTCCCGTGTCGGCCGTTCTTCCTGCTCGATAGTCTGATTGCCAAGTCTTTCAGTCAGCCCGATCCTCTATGTTACCACAAGGAACTGCTGACACCGGTCGGTCGATTCTTGGATGGGTTAGCCTCTCGAGCCGTGGTGAGTCGGGATGCCTTGATGGCCCTGTTTTATCATATTTATGGACTGGGACAGGCGAATGTGGTTCGACTCCTCGGGTTCGGGCAAGCGGAGAGTCAGCGGGTGTATAAAAATTTCGAACGGTGGCGGCAATCAGGTTGGCAACGCACGATGCTCGAAACAGGCATCGGCGAAAACGATCTGAAGGACCTGGAGGAACAACAGCGTGAGCATCCGGAACGGCTCAACGTCGAAGTCGATCAATTGCTTCGATTACTGCAAACCCACTATCGAAAGAGTGAACCCGAGCATTACCCCTGTTTGACCGGACAGAAATGGGGTCAACTCTTCAACGATGATTATGGCTATGACTATCGAGTCTGGCATCTGGCGTTTTGTCATACGTGCTTTCTGGAAGTGGCCGATCGACGGCAGGATGAACTCAACAATGTGGAAAGGCCTCGTGTAAACCTCCATATCCAGCCGCTCAGGAAGGGAGGCGTGATGGCACTCTTCGGGAGCGAGCGAGGAGGAAGAACCCATGGAACAGCAAGAACTCAACGACTATCGCGATCAACTTCTTAGTACCCTGGAAGAACACCCCCGCCGGACCGAGGAAGGTCGCGCGGGTTCTTTACAGATCTTTGTCAATCACGAATGCGTGGGTTCAGTCGATTGCATGAAGTCCGACTCGAATTATTCCTTCTCCAGCCGAGACCGGAGCGTGCATACGGTTGAGTTGCGAAATGAGGCAGGCGTGCTCGTCGGTGGTCTGTGTGCACCGGAAGCGGGCCTCAAGAATCTACGCGTCCCGATCAAGCGTGGATGGGTCGATATTCACATTCACAATCGAATCGACGGCGGCTCCGTCAGGATGCACTTCGAGAACAACCGCCCTTGGTGGAGTCGTCTTAGCGCTCGCGCAGCATGGAGACCGGTAGCAGGTGCGCACACTCTGAACCGGCAACCGCTCTTCGGGAAGGCTTTCGCCTGTGCTCAAATTGTCTTGGCCCTGGGCGTTATGGTAGTACTCGCCGATCGTGTTCCTGATTGGTTTGGATCAGAGAACCGCTCGTCGATGCTCGAGCAACAACTGGCAGCTCAGGAAGCGACGCACAATCAGGTCGAGCGCCTGCAACGGCAAGTCGCTCAACTCTCCGAAGTGCAACAGACTGCGCTGAAAGAAACGCAAGCCGAACAACAGCAACTTGCACATTTGAATCATCTTTTCGACAACGTATCCCAAGCCCAATCCAAGATGGCAGCGCAGGTCGTGACGACTCAAGAAGATCTCCGATCCGTCAAGGATAGTGTGGCGCAGGAAGTCGAACACGACGTGCGAGTGGCGCTGACAAAAGAAGAGGAAGATCGGGTCCAGGTGAAGCAAGAATTGCACTCCGTGAAGTCGGTCAACGAGACGCTCGTCAAGCAAGTTGCCCTACTGGAGAGCAAGAACCGTGAACTTCACGCGCGCTTGGCATTGACCGCCGTGGAGGTTGCCAAAGTTGCCGGCCAGCAAAAGTCTATTTCCATTGCCAGGACCGAGCCGTCCAAGGATGCACCGTCTCAAATACAAGTAGCCGAAGCGTTGCGCGAGGCAGATCCACAAGCCTTCCTGTTCTGGGTCTCTTTTCAGGATGGAACGTCGGAAAAGAGCATCGACGACCTGTTTCATGAAATAAAAGGGACCAAGAAAGGCCCGATCAATTCCGGATGGTATCCCGTCGAGGTGAAACTTCCCAAGCCAGAACCGCCAGATCGGTTCCTCGAGTCCGTCAAGCGGGCCACTATTGTGAAGGCGGTCGCAACCAGTAAGATCATGCCTCCGGCACAATAAACCGGGAATCCCTGGCCCGCTCTATCGTGCAAGAAGGCGATGCGTTCGCCTTCTTCCTGCCGGCGGTTCCTCCCATCACACTCGTGAGAAACTCAATCCGTTCATCCTCATGGAGGGCCCATGTCCGACTTTCATCAGAACGGGGTTGTCACAGTTCTGCACCGGCTCGGAACCTCGAATCTTGACCGGTTGGAGAAGGAGTTGGAACGGCATGCCTCCAACAATCCCATTGCGCTCATTCTTCCCTCGTTGTACTCGGAACTGGAAAATCCCGCGTTGAAGAATATTGTTCATGTCCTCAAGGACATCCGCTACGTGAATGAAATCGTTGTGTCCTTGGACCGTGCTTCAGCATTGGAGTTTCGGTTTGCGAAACAATTCTTTTCCGTCTTGCCGCAACGTGTTCGCATCGTGTGGAATGACGGCACCGGCATTCAGGATATTCTCAAATTGCTCTCTGCCAGCGAAATAGATACGGGCCTGCAGGGAAAAGGCCGAGGCTGTTGGATGGCGTTCGGGTACGTGCTGGCGCGCGGGCAAAGTAATGTGATCGCACTGCACGACTGCGACATCCTGAGTTACAACCGGGAATATTTGGCACGGCTCTGCTATCCCATCGTGCATCCCAACCTGGCATACGAGTTCTGCAAGGGTTATTACAGCCGGGTGACCGATCGGTTGCACGGACGGGTGACTCGCCTCTATCTCACGCCCCTGATCCGGAGTCTGCAACAGGTGTTTGGAAATCATGCCCTGCTGACGTTCTTGGATAGTTTCCGATATCCGCTGGCTGGGGAGTTTGCCATGGTCCGGGATCTGGCGTGGATCAATCGGATTCCCGGTGACTGGGGGTTGGAGGTGGGGGTGTTGTCCGAGGTCTACCGGAATTGTGCCCTACGGCGTATTTGTCAAGCCGATATTGCGGATGCCTATGAGCATAAGCACCAGGTCCTCTCTCCTGATAATGCAGATCAGGGGTTGCTGAAAATGTGCGTGGATATTACCAAGTCCTTGTTCCGAAACCTGGCAAGCGAGGGCATGGTCCTCTCTGAAGCGGGCTTAAAAGCATTGCGGGCTGCTTACCTGCAGGCGGCCCAGGACGCCATCAATCGCTACGAAAACGATGCGGCGATCAACAGCTTGAAATTCGACAGGCATGAAGAACGATCCGCAGTCGAAGTATTTTTGAAAGGCATGAAATTGGCCACGGAGACATTCATCGAGGACCCTCTCGGTGTTCCGATGATCTCAAACTGGAGCCGAGTCACAGGCGCGATCCCGGACATCTTCGATCGACTCACGGACGCAGTCGAACGCGATCATGAGTGGGATCCGGTGGAATGCCGCAAATGAGAGCGCATCGTCTCGACCGAGTAGTGTCTTAGGGCTGGGCCGGCTTCTTCGAACTAAAGACTGTCGCGTCGCAGGCGATGTACTTGATTTGCTTCATGGGAATGATGATGACCTCTTTGGCTGAGTCGACCTCAAGTACCTCCATGTCATCACTGATAGTATGCCGGATCGCATCCTTCACCATAAGTTCCTGATTGTCGGCAAAAACGACCTTCACCCAATATTGCACAGGTCACACTCCCTCTATGTGAGTTGATGATAGATCCTTTGTGGCTTCGGTCGATCCCGGGCCCAGATTCAGTAGCCCATTCCTCGTCCATCCCAAGGTCGGCCTTCATGGACAACCGATGATGTAACCGGATTTCCCGGCAACCGGTCTGAACTCCCAGCAGCACCACGGGTATCTGGAGCCGCGGTCCGTGCCACCGATACCGCAACCGTCTGGCGGAGCGCCGAGATTGCGTCGATCTGGGGATGCCCAGGATCGTCAACCATTCTTGACCCCGGTAAGCAAATCGGGTCCGCAAAACCTTCCGACCGAGCCCTTCTCTCGACCACACGTAATATTCGCGGCATTATACTGGGCACCTTTCTCCCCTTCAACTTGCGGCTTGCCGACCTCGACAACAGTTGGGTAGAGTGGTAGTCAGGACGGTTTCCTTCGTCTGATGCATTTCGCCATAGGAGGCAGTGATGAGACTACTCTACGCCATATGTCTGGCTCTCTTGATCACAACGATCTCAACAGAGAGCTGGGCTCGCCGTGAGGCACTGACCCCGGAACAAAAGTCCAAAATGGACACGATTCGGAGCGTGCTGATCGACGTCATTGCGATATCGGATAAGGGTCCGATGGACTCCACAAGTTTGCGTGATGTCGTAGCGAGTCGTATGCGGGAGTTCGATTACGTCGTCACGACCGATGCCGGGCAAGCACACGACGTGGTCTTTCGGGTGAAATGCGAACAACGCAAGACCTGGGAAGGGACGACCAATATGGGAAGTGATGCCGATCTTCCTGACTCTCCATCCCGTGTGTGGAAGGGACCGGCGTGCCAGTTGTCGTATGTGTTGGACAATAAAAAAATGGGCTGGCGTAAAGAGGTGCGAACAGATTTTCCGGACGCTGAACAGGCTGCGAACACCGCCAACGCCGGTGACCCCGGTACCTACGCCATGGCAGCTCTCACCGAACGGTTAAAGGAGTATGATTTTCCCGCATTGATCACGGCAGAATGGGGTCAAGAAGAACGACTCTTCAAGCGTTACGATGATCCGACCACGCCGTCGGCGCAAAGAGTAAAATTGATCAACCTATTCGGATATCTGTTTTCAGCTGAATCAGTCCCACGGCTCCTTCAGGCTCTCAAAGGATCCGACATCGAAGCAGCTAAAGCCGCTGCCTTGGCGCTGGGAAACATTGGTCAAAAGGACACGATCCCGACTCTGATTGACGTGATGAAATCCGGTCCACCGGAGCTCAAGGCGGCAGCGGCAAAGGCTCTCGGCGTCTTTGGGGCCTTGCACGGAGATTTTTCCATCATTGATCCCTTACTGGATGGCTTGAAAACCGGAGACGTGTCGGTTCAAACCGAGGTTGCGTGGGCACTGGGCAAGCTTCCGGACCGGCGCGCGTATGATCCCCTCTTCACCTTACAGAAATCGCTGTATCACGTACGTGAAAATGATGCCGATCCAAAACTGGTGAAACTCAAAGAGGCGGTTAACTGGAGTATCAAACAAATCGATACATGGGAGTATCTTCAATAGTCAATCGATCCCTACTTGTCTTTACCATTTTCATAGGGCTTGTTTACGGATCAGCCTATGCCCAAGTCATGGGGGATGAAGCGGAATTAGACCGTCTTCGCATCAAAGCGGAAGATGCCATGGCTAATGATGACCCTGAGGGGGCCGCGATGAGCATGGGAAGAGCCGCGCTTATGACGGTTCACCTGGCCAAACGGGAGGGAGATCCCAGCCGCGCGAAGATGTTTCGAGGCGCGGAACATCTGTTTCGCGCCCAGGAACACGGATATAGAGCGTTAGCACTTTTCAGACGAGCAGGCGACCAGCTCCCGGCTTCGACAGGGGTCTGCGGCAGTCTTCAACTCGCGCACACCGAAGCACTGCAATCACTCCAGATATTCGACGAGCCACTCCCGGCCGAACAGCCCGATCCTCGGACCATTCACCATGCCAGCGACCTTCACCAGACTGCCGAAAATTGGGTGACAGTCCTGTCATCGATGCACACCGATTTTCAGTGTGCTCAACGCTGACCCAATCGTCTCTTAGTCGTTCTCCGGATTGATGATGTGCAAACCTGCCGGACGGCATGCCGCCAGCAGTTGTCGATCCGAACTGACGACCGTCAAACGAAGCGGCTTGAGTTCGAGAGCCAGGGCCAAGTGAAGGAGTTGTTGTCCACGCAAGGCAGGATAGTCCAAAATCAATTCCTTCGTGGACAAATAGGTATCCATCGTGGGGGCAATGTATTGAAAGAGTCCTTGGGCGGATTCCATCTCAAATTTATAGAGGACGGAGTAACAATCGTCACGAGTGATCTCGCCCTGTTGAGCCCGAATAGACAAAATCGAATACAGATCCGTCACCGTCCACATGGGAAGGATCGCCACTTTGCCTCGTTTCACCATGAGCTTGTTCACGATCCTTGTTCCTCGTTCCATACTGTACCGTTTCACCAGCGCCGTAGAGTCGAAGTAGTAATACGGCATGCTAGGCCCTCCCCTTCAACAACGTTTCGGCCAACGGGGATTGCAACTTCGACAGACGGTCCTGCAATTCATCCAAGGCGAGTTCCTCGTAGTATCCCTGCTTGCGGAAAATGTCCACGATTGCTCCCTGATTGACCAATTGCGTGTCCTGGGCTAAGCGCTCGCGAAGACGACGCTTCATTAGACGGCTGGGCATCCGTCTGCGTGTTGATGCACTTCCTGCTCCATCTGAAGACGTCTTTGTCGCTGGTTTCTTCATTCAGGCTCCTCTCTATGTAAGTTTACGACACCATTCACGGCTTGGGGACACGCTCGTCACGCGGACAACCCGATGGGGTACCCATTGCCGCCGGTGGCTCTGAGTCTCCATACACATATCCGGCGATCGCGCGAGCCATATCCGAAGAGAATTCATGCCGCATGACTCGAACGGCCTTTGCCGTTGCTTCTCGGTCGGTCAGATGTCCTTCACGTCCTCCTTTTGAGACGGCGCCGACAATGCGTTGTGTCGACAAATCCTCGATCACCGCATCGCTACACCACCGCACATACTTGAATTGCGGATCGCCCACATCCAACGGCCAGAGACGCACAGCACCGGTCACCATCAACTCCGCCCTCGGTTTGTCGGAACGGATGGTCTCGTCCGTGGAAGTCGGACCGGCAATCGAAAAGCCTTCGCGAGTCAGGCCTTCTATTAATGCGCGCCGAACAGCATCCACCTGATCTCCGGAAAGCTCCACTGCAATCGCCAAATTGGTGGACAGAAACTCTTCGAGCTCGTTCGTCACGTCAACGATTCGGTACACAGATGGATTTCCTTGTCCGCTCATACGCACCACCCGGAGATCGGTGTTATACGCATCGCGGACCACCAGATTTTTTGCCGCACGCTTGAGATTGCGGACCCGTGATAATTTATCGTTCCCCTGTCGAGCTTCGGCCATTTGAGTCTCAATCGAATGATCGATCTCGCTGATACGATCGAGCAGAGCCGATTCCGCCTGCCCTCTATCCATGCCGGCCAAAGCATAATACTGTCCCTTTTTCCGGTCAAACCATACATCCAGAATACGGACATTTTCCAACACTTTGTCGGTCGAGACTTGGGTGACGCTATCCAAGGTCAGACGTCGTTCCGCGCTGGCATGCGATCGATTTTCCACAACTAAGTAGGACTCCCAGTCTTTCGATTGCGCGACAATCTCAGCCTTGAAAATCTTGGACAACGCGGCATAGGCTTGTTCTTCTGCCCCCGTTCTTCGTTCAGACTGCCCGATACCGACGAGGTATTGGGAAGCTGGATAGCCGACGCCTGTGCCGTCAATCCAATCGGGTCTCGTCTCCCGCCAGCTACAGGCAGCGGACAGGCATACGATCACTATGCAGAGAACGAACAACGACCCGGCACGAGAAGTATATCGCCGACCATTCATAACATGACTCGTTCGATGAGAAACTTCGTTTCCCCCTCACGCAATACCATCGGCTCACGCATGCCGGGCAGCATGGATTCTGCACGGTGGCCGACCGTCCTAATGTGCGTATCATACTCTCCGGCCGGCACCCAGACTCGAGCGATCTGAATTTCGTCCGGCAAGGTTCTCCAACTCCGTTTATCAGCTTCCTCCGAAGCAATCGCCAATCCTTTGGTCAACAGACTAACGACCAGCCCCACCCACGCCGCATCATCCTTATTCACCGCTTGCTGAGCGCCGCGTGTGGCGGCCTCAGCCGCAGCAAACTTGACGGCGGCGCGCGCCAAGGCCTTTGTCGTAATGGACGGGAAACGTTCCGAGAGCGCTTTTTCCGCCAATGCCGTCGTATTGTGCACCAATTGCGAGGTCGCCATGAAGGTCGCGCCTGTTCGAGCAGTCAGTGTGACTTGCTCTCCCATCACCAACGTCTTCTGCGGAATGAGTCGGGGTAATGCCACCCGCACGACACGCCCGTTCAGTCCGTAGAGAATGCTGTCGGCAGCTCGATTCGGTTGTCGATGGGAATAGTGAATGACACCCTTATTCAGCAGCACCAATTGCAGAGCACTTAGGCTTATCGGCAGATCGAGATACTGATCTTCCTTGCGGGGCGCTCGCCCATTGTAACTGATCACGACCACTTGGGCGAGTTGCCGGTCAGCCTCTCGAGAAACCCATGTCGTGTCAGGAAATGCTCGGCGGTACTCGTCAAATTCGGTGGTTAAGTGAAGAGCCTCACTGGTGCGAAGCAAATCGGCGCCCAACATCGGCGGGAAAGGAACCCGCAACCATCCTCGCGACGCTTGATAGGCGTCGTAAGCTTTGCGATAGGCGATGAAGGCATTGTTGAGATCGCCGCTCGCTTCGTAAAGAATCCCCGTCAAGTAGCGGGCGAACGCATCTTCCCGATAGGAGTCTTTGTCTTTCACTTTGTCAGACAGAACATTCAAGCGATGGTCGATCTGCCTGGCCTCCACCAAGGCGTCACTCAACTGCCTCAGGCCGACATAATTCAGGGCCTTGATAACGTTGATCATGACATGCTCATACGGCTCCCCTTCGTACGGCAGGACATTGTCATTGGTAAGAAACGCAGCCGCTTCGGTTCGAACGGTCCTTGTATACAATCGCTCGACTTCCTGGTCGGCATGCTCGAGCATTCCGTTGCTCCTGACGTATTCGCCGGCCAGGTGAAGGGTCATGCCCCGATCCATCTCATAGAGCAGCCGACTTTTGGATCCGTACTCAGATTCAGCCTTCTCGATAATGATATCGGCACGTTTCGGATCGTGAGCGAGCAGACTCTGTTCAACCAGCAGGTAGTGATTATTCGAGAGACCGCACGCGCTTTGGACTAAGATGGTCAACGCGAGGGTTATGCGGCGGGAGATCAAACGACAACGGCCTCCTATCCCGGAGGCCGTGGGACATGAGCGCGAGAATTTCAACGCCACGCATTGCGCTAGAATATGGACCGTTTCCGCTCGACGACTTTCTTGATTTTCTTTTGGCCGAACCAGGATTTGACGTTGTTTTCCAGGTCGATCATGTCCAGGTCGACTTGATAGAACACCGCCTTGACACCATCGGCTTCGTCCAGGATGGTTGAAATCGTCCCCTTCATCATATAGTCGGCGCCAATTTCTTTCCCGGGGGCTCGCTGAGTATCCTCGCGGGCATGGATCGCCTGTTCGCGACGCTCAGCCCTGACTTCATCGCGTTCGCCCTTCCCGGCCACAAAGGTCACCTTCTGCGAATTCGTGAGTTCTCGAGAGAGATCCGTGATAAAGGTTTGTACATCGATATGTTCGTGGCTCCGGTTCAGGATGGTCCCTACGATGACGACCGGTTGCCGGCTCTTCACTCTGGTAAAATTGTCCAGCCACGGGCTGGCTAGTGATTCTTTGACCATCGTTTCGGCAACCATCCGCGAATCTGTATCGTTCCAACGACCGCTGAGATCAGTGACCACGCCGGTATCGACGCGGGTGACCTTTGTCTCGGAACCGCAGCCTGCAGCCGCCACCGACAGGGCCAATACAAATACCATCCCGCCGATCCGTCCTCCCGAGGCACAGAACCCAAGGATCATAGACACTCCTTCAAGCCGCATGGTGTGAGGGGTGCTTACGGCGTGGCTCTCTTCTCCTCTTCCTTTTCCAGCCGCTCGAAGAGGCGATCTGCATTCTTTCTGACATAGTCGCGCACCTGAGAATTCAGCTCCTTCGCCTGATCCAAATTATTCTTCATGTCCTCGAGACTCAGTTTGGTCAGCACATAGAAGGTTCCAGTCTTGTCATCCTTGTAGCGATCAATGGGTTTCACGCCATTCAGTGTCACCGCGGAAAACGTCTTGACGGCACGTTCCACGTTTTGCTCTTCACTGTTACGGGAGAAATCACCGGCTGTTGTGGAGGCGGCATAGTCTCGCATGAGATAGGCTGTGTACGTCTCGAATGTTTTGGCAATCTCAGCCCGCGCCCGATTTTCAGCCGTATCCCAAGCCAACGGCTCATTTCTGACGCCGACCACTGATCCGACGCCATAGAACGATTTGTCGCTTTTGTCGTTGTATGCACCAGACCCCTTCTTGACCCATGTCGGAGGTCCTCCGCATGCGGCAAGCCCAACCAAAAGGAACAGCGCAAGGCCACTTCCCGTCAGTCTCACAAAGGACCCTTGTGCATTGCTCATAGACATCCTCCTTCAAAGTGCTGCATATATTGTGACGTGACGATGAATGCCGCGGGAACGGGTGGGTTGTGGCAAGATGCATCCGGTAGTCGCCTGACACGTGGATGAGACGAGTGTAACA
>DAISKX010000031.1:0-13966 GCA_036820725.1 Nitrospiraceae bacterium | reverse complement strand
GACGGAGTCCCATTGGCTCGCTGGGGTCTCGTCCAGGAGGGTTGAAAGGATCGGTCGTTGAAGGAATTATTCTCCACCATCTCAAGGATCTTGAAAAGAAACAGTACGCTCGCATCGCCAAGGCGTTGAATATCAGCATGGAAGAGGTCTTTCAAGCAACGAAGATCATTGAGGCTCTTGAGCCGAAACCCGGTCGTCCCTTTTCCAGTTCTCAAAATTACAACATTGTGCCGGACGTCTTTGTGATGAAGAATGAGGGTGAATGGCAAGTCCTGTTGAACGACGATGGCCTGCCTCGTATGCGGATTACTCCATATTATAAGCAGCTTATGGGCGGTGGACGTTCGGGTTCCGCCGAGACCAAGGCGTATCTTGACGACAAGCTCAGAGCTGCCCAATGGGTCATTCGCAGCATCGAGCAGCGTAACAAGACAATCGTGAAGGTGGTTTCCAGCATCGTCAAGTTTCAAGAAGGTTTTTTCGAGCAAGGGATTCAATGTCTCAAGCCGTTGGTGTTGAAACAAGTGGCCGAAGATATCGGCATGCATGAGTCGACGATCAGTCGTGTTACCGCGAATAAGTACATGTATTGTCCGCAGGGCATGCTGGAATTGAAGTTCTTTTTCAGCGCCGGCCTTCAGCGGACCGATCAACCTTCTGACATGATGTCCTCGGTCAGCGTGCGTGAGATGATCCGCAGGATGGTGGCGGATGAAGATACAAAAAAACCTTTGAAAGATGAAGAGATCGCTGCCCGTTTGAGGAAACAACAGGTCATGATCGCGCGAAGGACTGTTGCCAAGTATCGTGCTGAGGATAATATTCCATCGGCCAATCAGCGAAAGCGATTCTTCTAGGTTGTGCGACAGGGCATGAAAACACAGTGAGCAGAGGGTCAGCACTGTTTCCTGCGTGTACACAGTCCGTCATGCATTGAATCCTACACGAGGTCAAGATGCGATTGATGATTACAGGGCGCCACGTCACAATCACCCCGGCACTCAGACAGTACATCGAGACGCGGATGAGGAGGTTGGATCGCTATGGGGTTAAACTGACCAGTTTGCAGGTCCTCCTGGGTGTCGAAAAATTTTATCATGTTGCGGAAGTCATCGGAGTATTTCACGGCAGGCGCTTGCAAGCCAAGGTGTCAACGCAAGAGATGTATGTATCCATCGATCAGGTCATCGATAAACTGGAAACCCAGATTCGTAAGGTAAAGGAAAGATTGGTCAGTCACAAAGCCCGTTCGCGCGAGCGACCGCTCCTATTGCTTCGAGAAGACGGTCCTCTCCTGTCGCAACTGGAAGTGACTCGTCCTGTTTTGCGCCAATTGTCCTTGAAGGAAGCGATCGAGGAGTTAAACGGAGGGCCTTCGGGGATCGTGGTATTCCAAGATGCCGTTTCCGGGGGTGTACAGGTCATTCAACGGCTCTCGGACGGCAAGATTTCGCTCATCGCCCCAGAACAACCGCCCGCGCGCGCTTCGCATGGCAGGACTTAACCTCGTCATCGTCAGTGGTCTTTCCGGATCGGGAAAGAGTCACGCGCTGAAATGTTTTGAGGATGAGGGTTATTTTTGCGTAGACAACCTTCCGCCAGCTTTACTCCCGACTTTCGTCGATCTCTGTACCCAGCAAAGCGGAGAAATCAAGAATGTTGCACTTGGCATCGATATTCGAGAACGTATCTTCTTTGCGGACCTCGTCACGATGCTCGACCGGTTGAAAAAGGCTGGCCATTCTGTCCAGTTGGTCTTTCTCGAAGCTCGCGAGGAGGTGCTGGTTCGGAGGTTTTCGGAAAGCCGACGGCCTCATCCGTTGCTGCCGCACATGCCGGTGCTAGAAGGGGTTCGATTCGAGAAGGAACGTTTGAGTGACTTGCGCAAGCACGCAGAGCGAATCATCGATACATCAGATATTACGGTTCATGAGCTGCGGGATTGCCTGACGCGAGAATTTCGTCAAGATAGCTCGACACGAAGGATGACGATCTCGCTCGTTACCTTCGGGTATAAGTTCGGTGTCCCATACGATATCGACCTGTTGTTCGACGTCCGATTTCTTCGTAACCCATTTTTTGTGCCGGAATTGAAACCACTGACCGGAGAAGATATGAAGGTCCAAGACTATGTATTGCGAGATCCGGCGGCGGCACCTTTTATCGAGCAGTTGGAGAATCTATTCAAATTTCTGCTTCCCTTGTTTGAGCGCGACCAGCGCAGCTACGTGAATATTGGCATCGGTTGTACGGGTGGCCGCCATCGGTCGGTGACAATCGCCAGACGGTTGCAAGAGACCTTCGCCTCACTAGGTCACGATGTGTCTGTTACACACCGTGATCTTCAGAAGTCCTAGAATCCACTCACATTTTTCCTCTTGACATTGAGCCACGTGCTTTTCCCACTTTCTTGACAGGTGGACTATATCAACTATACTTAGCCTTGTGTGCGGATCGAACGTAGGTTGAAGTTGCTAGAGGACGTGCGTGACGAAAGCGAAAGAGACAGCGCGCAAGAAGCTGTATAAGACCAATGAGATTTGCGATTTGTTCGATATTTCGCGAGCGACATTGTTCCGATGGGAACGTGAAGGCCTTATCTCCGGTCCTCCGAGAGACTGGAGAAACTGGAGGCTTTATACGGTCGAGAATGTCGAACAAATCCGACACGTAATGCAAGGTCGTAAAGAAGTCGCGTAAGAGAGGTTCACATGGTGGCATCCCTGAAAGGTCTTTTGGAGGCGAACGTGTTCTCTATGTTTTCGCCCAAGCGACAGCTGCTGGGGCTGGACATCGGATCCAGCGGCATCAAGCTGGTTCAGCTGAAAGAGAATCGTGGCCGGTACATATTGCAAAAATTCGGGGTGAAAGAGCTGGAGCCGGAGGTCATCGTCGATGGTACCGTCATGGATGAAGGCCGGGTCGTTTCCGCCATCAAAGAACTTATCGAAGAGAGTAATACGAAAATCAAGCAGGTCGCGATTTCCATTTCAGGACACGCCGTTATCATCAAGAAGATCAGCCTTCCGCCTATGCCCGATGAAGAGTTGGAAGGCCAGGTGAAACTTGCCGCCGAGCAATACATTCCTTTCGACATCAATGAGGTCAATCTCGATTTTCATGTGCTGCCCCCATCCGAGACGTCGCCAGATGAGCAGGGAGAGATGTCCATTATTCTTGTCGCTGCCAAGAAAGACAAAATCAACGAGTTGACCGAATTGGTCAAAGCAGCCGGGTTGATGCCTGTCGTCATGGACGTGGATGCATTTGCCATCGAGAACATGCATGGTGTCAGCTATCCGGGCTCGCCGGACGACACGACGACGCTCGTGAACATCGGCGCCAGCGTGATGAACGTCAACATTGTGCGCGCCGGAGTCTCCTTGTTCACGAGGGATATTCCGATCGGCGGGAACCGTTACACCGAAGCGGTACAGCGCGAGATGGGAGTGTCGTATGAGGAGGCAGAGCAACTGAAGAAGAATGATCGATCGGCGAAGGACAATCAGGCCGGACTCAGCACAGTCATCGACAGTGTGAATGCCGAAGTGGCCTCCGAGATCGCACGCACGATCGATTACTTCAAGACGACCTCCGCCGAGAGCGACATTACACGAGTGCTGCTCTGTGGAGGCGGCGCAAAAATAAACGGGCTTCCTCAGCACCTGCGCGATCGGATGCATGTGGACGTGGAGATCGCCAACCCGTTCAACGATATCGATACCTCAATGTGCGACGTGGATCCTGACATGCTCGCAGAAATGGGACCGTTGGCGGCAGTCGGAGTAGGGCTCGCCCTAAGGACTGTGGGGGATCGATGATTAGAATTAATCTTCTTGCGAACGGCCCGAAAGCTCGAAAAGGCAAACCGCAATGGGATGTGCGTGCCGAAGCCTTGCTCGGCGCGGGGATGATTGTCATCACCCTGGCAGGATGCTGGTGGTACTCCGCCTTACTGGATGACGAGTTGCAAGCCAAGCAACTAGAGAAGCAGACCAAAGAGAAGCAAGTAGTCGTCCTGAAGGAACAAGTCAAACAAGTCCAGGATTTCGAGGCGAAAAAGAAGCAACTTGAGGATAAGAATCGAGTTATCGAGCAGCTTGAAAAGGCCCGCACGGGTCCGGTTCGAGCGTTGGACAATGTAAGTCAGAGCTTGGATCCCTTGAAGCTCTGGCTGGTGAAGATGAATGTGAAAGGAAACACCATTGAGCTTGAAGGTCGTGCACTGACGAACGATGACATCGTGGAGTTTGTGAACAATCTGCGCCGCACCGATTCGTTCACCATCATTCGGCTTCAGGAAAGTCGCGCGGCTGTCGACAATAAGATCAATCTCTACCAGTTCAAGCTCGATCTTTCGATGAAAGGCTAACATGAGTCTGAACGGCCTGAACCTGGATTCTCTGCGGAATATTCCGACTATCCAAAAGGTTGCTCTGCTCGGCCTTTTCATCACAGGGACGCTGGTGGCGTTCTACTTTTATGTCGTTGATCCCAAGACTATCGAGATTGAAGCAGTTCAGGTTCAGGTTGCGCAACTCGACACAGAAATTCAAACCTTAACTATCAAGGTCAAACATCTCGACGAACTGATCGCGGCCAGTAAGCAGCTTGAAATTGAGCTGGCTAAGAAGAAAGAACGCCTGCCACCGGAAGAAGAAGCGGTCATGTTGCTCAAGCAGGTGTCCGATCTTGGAACGCGATTGGGGCTAGACATCAAACTTTGGAAGCCCGGAGCGCAAAGCGAAGATCCTTCAAAATTGTTTGTGCGAATGCCGGTCAACGTGGAAGTAGCCGGCGGGTATCATACCGCCGCACTCTTCTTCGATCGTATCAGCAAGTTCCCGAGGATTATTACGGTCTCCGACGTAAGGATTGGATCGCCTCGTGTCGATCAGGGACGTGTCGTAACCCAAACCGTATTCGATCTCGTTGCCTATGCGGCGCCCCAAGAGAAAGCACACACTCCGATCGTCGAACCGAAAAAGTGAGGAGCTGACGAATGTTTCCGAAACAACCTGGGACTCTGCAGGACAAACGGCAAAGAGGTTCATGTGCGGTGCTGGTTTTTGGCGCGGTGGCCATAATATTTGGGGTCGGTACTGTCATTGCGACCGCCCAGGTCAATCCAATGCGTCCGGCCGATTCCTTGAAAGTTCCGCCCTTACAGGACATCCCCCGCCAAATGCCTCACCCGGAAATGCCTAGCCCGCTGGGAGAGGGAATGGCGTCCCGACCAGAGACGACCCAAGCGTCCTTTGGGGGAGGCTTGTCCTATGATCCATCGGGACGCCGAGACCCGTTTCTTCCCATCGTTGAAAACAGCCAGTTGGGGCCAGGTGACGTGGTGCTTCCCCCATTGCAGCGAGTCGGTCTGACGGAACTGAATCTCATAGGAATTGTATGGGGGACCTATGGCTATACTGCAATGGTACAGGCACCGGACGGGAAGGGATATAGCCTCCGCCGCGGGACCCGCGTGGGTCCAAACAACGGGGTTGTCAGCTCAATCACGGATAGGGGCATCATCGTCCAGGAGCGGTTCACCGACGTCTATGGGAATAAACAGGAGCGTGAATACGTCAAGCTATTGCATCCAAAAGAGGGCATAGAATGAAACAGACATATGTGGACACTACACACCTGGTCGGTATCGCAGTCGTCGCGGGATTGCTGGGGATCGCGGCCCCCCTTCAAGCCACATCGGTGGAACCGATCACCGATGGGTCAACTCACAGTACGAGGGTGACCGATACGGGCGCTATTCCGAAGGCCCAGGACGCGCTCCCGAAAGACGGTACAATGCCGATCGCATCGATGGCGCAGACAGTGACCAAAGTTGAGACTCAGGTGAATGGGGACGGCATTGCGGTCGTGGTGTCCGGCGATGGGGTGCTTCGCTACGAGATGCATGCCATCGGAGAGCGCCGATTGGTGTGTGACATCACGAACGTCCAATCCTTAGTTGCCCAATCACAGCTGGCAGTTGGTCACTCCGTCCTGAAACGAATCCGATTTGGACAGCATCCTGATAAGGTACGGCTCGTCTTTGATCTTGCCCGGCAGGCACAACACTCGATCGAGTCGGCACACGGTAGGTTGATCATAACGTTTAAGAATGTGCCGTCCATTCCGGCTGCGGTGACACTGCAGAATGAGGTCGTCGACGCGCAGGAACTCGATGCGGAAAAAGGATATGTGATTCGTGAGCGCCAGTCGACCCCTTCCTCCATTCATCGCGTACTGGTCTCACAGCGGGCGCCCAAGAACCTCCTGCATGTCCGCCCGGTTCAGATGGCTGTGGAGTCTGAACAGAAATCTGAGGCAAAAGTAGAACAGAAGGAGGACAGCGGCAATCGAGATGCGTCCGAGTTGGTCACCGGTCCATCGCGGTATGTCGGGCGGCGGATTTCTCTCGACTTTCAACAGGCGGATATCAGTAACGTCCTGCGGTTGATTGCCGAGGTGAGTGGCTTCAATATCGTGGTGGGTGAAGGAGTGAAGAACAAAGTCACGATGAAGCTGGCCAACGTCCCTTGGGATCAGGCCCTCGATATGCTGCTGAAAATGAATGGGTTAGGCATGATTCGGCAAGGGAACATCGTCTGGGTGGACTCACTGACGAACATTGCGAAGCAGCAGGATGAGGAAGCGAGAGCAAAGGAATCGAAGGCCAAGGCCGAGCCGATCGTCACTCGGGTCTTTTATATTCGAAACCTGATGGCGCAGGAAGTCCAGCAATCACTCAGGCAGTATATGAGTCCGCGCGGAGTCATGAATATCAGTCAGGCCAGCAACGCGCTGATCGTGAGCGACACCGAAACCAAGATCGGCGTTATGCGCCAATTGGTGGATGGCTTGGATCTCGAGGTCCCGCAGGTTCAAATTGAAGCCAGAATTGTGCAAGCGGATACGACTTATACAAGGTCACTCGGTGTCCAATGGGGTATCCAGAATGTCAATAACCTGGGGAGCAACGGAACCGCGAATTTCAAGACAGGCACGACCGGACCTTTTGGGAATCAACTGTCCGACTTCCTGGTCAATCTGCCGGCCAATCCTGGCTTTCCATCGGTTCCCGGGGCGGGCTTTACGATCGGCAAGACCGACGGCGCATTATTGGACGTTCGGTTGTCGGCAGGAGAACTTCTCGGTCTGACTAAAGTGATTGCCGCCCCCAAAGTCACGACATTAGACAAGCGGGATGCCAAGATCGCGCAAGGTGAATCGATTCCCTTTCAAACGACGTCACTGCAGGGCACGCAAACCACGTTTGTTGATGCCAACCTGGAACTGAACGTCACCCCACAGATCACCTCTCGCGATCCGAAGGAAATCGGAAAACTCATTCTGATGAAGGTCCGGGCGACTCGGAATGCGGTCGGTGCTCGAAGCAATCCTGCCGGTCCCAGCATCGACCGTCGTGAAGCCACGACTCAGGTGATGGTGCGCGATGGTGAAACCATGGTGATCGGCGGAGTCTTCGTCGATACCCAACTGAATACCGTGGCAGGTATCCCATACTTATCCAGAATCCCCGTGCTGGGATGGTTGTTCAAGCAAAAGACAGAGAACGTATCGAAACAAGAACTCCTCATCTTCTTGACACCTACCATCGTAAAGAGCTAAAAATCGCCCCCATTGGATGTTACGGTATCTCAATGGGGGTGAATCCCACGGGAAGTATCTCGTTGCGGTCCTTGAAGGCGTTCCCTCTGGGCTTCCTCTAACAGCAGACATGGTAGATCACGATCTGGCCCGCCGCCAGAAGGGATACGGGCGGGGCGGCCGGATGCGTGTGGAACAGGACCGGGTCGAGTTTGCCTGCGGTGTTCGCAAAGGTAAAACGATCGGGAATCCTCTCGGTCTGCTCATTTCCAACAAAGATTGGGAAAACTGGAAGGAGGTCATGGCTGCCGAGCCCGGGCCAACTCCTTCGGAAAAGGTTGTCACCCGCCCGCGGCCCGGTCATGCAGATCTGGTCGGCGCCATCAAATACGGCCATCGCGACGTCCGCAACGTTCTGGAAAAGGCCAGCGCACGAGAGACCGCTATCCGAGTAGCCGTCGGCGGTGTCGCAAGAGCGCTGCTCAGTCATTTCGACATGAAAGTCCTCAGTTATACGGTGGAGATAGGCGGGATTACAGCAAAATGCGGCGCGGATCCGGTTCAAGCCTATGAACGGGCGGAGGGTTCGGACGTGCGGTCACCGGATGCGGACGCCGGGGGGAAGATGGTCGAACAGATTAGGACCGCCAAGCACCGGGGGGATACGCTCGGCGGAGTCTTCGAAGTCGTCGTGACCAACCCACCGATTGGATTGGGAACCTATGCGCAATGGGATCGCCGCTTGAGTGCCCGCCTGGCCATGGCGGCCATGAGTATCCAGGCGATGAAAGGTGTGGAGATCGGGATAGGGTTTGAAGCGGCACGCCGGTTCGGTTCCGAGGTGCACGACGAAATTTTTTACGACCAGTCGGCGAAGGAGTTTGTTCGACATACCAACAATGCTGGAGGACTCGAAGGTGGAATCACGAACGGCCAGCCTATTGTCATCCGCGTCGCCATGAAACCAATCTCCACGCTCTATAGCCCGAAGAAGAGTGTGGATATCAATACGAAGGAACCGTTCGAGGCAACGGTGGAGCGGTCGGACATTTGTACCGTTCCGGCAGCCGGCGTGGTGGGGGAAGCCGTTATTGCATTCGAGATGGCCAACGCCATGCTGGAAAAGTTTGGGGGCGACAGTCTCGAAGAAATGAAACGTAATTTTGACGCCTACCAGGCCTATGTCAGAGACTTTTAGTTTTGCGAGTGCTATGGTACCATCCCGCTCGATTTGAGTACCTTCCTTCTTCCTTTCATCACGCACAGCTGGGCTGCCTCTGAGGCGAGGCGCAGTCGCATGAATTCTTCGCGTGATTGGGCCAAAGAAATACGGTCTCCATGAATGGTGTACAGGCGGAACGATCCGTGGCGGTGGAGCTGGGCGAGAGAAGCTATCGTATCAGCATACGCCCGGGGGTCATGCGTGACATCGGGTCCGTTCTCAGGACGCTTCCTTGCGGGAAGAGAATAGGGATTGTCACCGACAGAAACGTGGCGCGACGCTATCTGCGTATCGTCACGCGGTCCCTTGTCGAAGCCGGATTTGATCCGACCGCCTTTGTTCTTCCTCCGGGCGAACGCACCAAGACCCTTCATACGGTCGTCAAAATCTTGAACGAATGGATACGTCATCGATTTGAACGCCAGTCAACGGTACTGGCCCTGGGAGGCGGTGTGGTGGGAGATCTGACTGGCTTTGCGGCCTCGATTTACCTCCGGGGTGTGCCGTTTGTGCAGATACCGACCACATTGGTTGCGCAGGTGGATTCCAGTGTAGGCGGAAAGACCGGGGTCGATCATCCGCGGGGAAAGAATCTGGTCGGCGCGTTCCATCAACCACGGGCAGTGCTCATCGATCCCACGACACTACAGACCTTGCCGCATCGGGAATGGGTCGCGGGTTTGGCTGAAGTCATCAAATACGGGGTCATTGCCGATGATGAGTTTTTCACCTTCCTTGAACGCTCCATCGATCAGATTCTCATGTTCGATGACGAATCAGTGAGCCACGTCATTACGCGCTCGTGCGAGATCAAGGCCGCGGTGGTCTCTGAGGACGAACGGGAATCCGGCCGTCGGCGAATCCTCAATTTTGGACATACCATCGGACATGCCTTGGAAGCGCTCGGCGGATATCGCGGCCTCGTCCATGGAGAAGCGGTCGCCATCGGTATGGTACAGGAAGCGGACCTGGCCGGGTCTCTGGGCTACTGCAGCCATGAAGTCGTGAACCGGATCCGTGGACTCGTGCGTGCATCGGGTCTGCCGGATGAACTGCCCAAGGTCACCTTCAATACGCTCTGGGACGCGATGCAATCGGACAAGAAGGTCGCGCAGGGTACCGTGTATTGTATCGTACCGCAGCGGATAGGCGAGGTCACGATCGCGCCGCTTGAGCGGGATGCGACCGCGAAATGGTTCCATGCTGCAACTGCCAGAAAGGTCCGGCGTGCCTCCACAATCCCTCGGCGCGGCCGGCATGGAGCCTGAGCGATGGACTCCAGACGACAGCAAACCGTGGCTCAACTTCAGCAGGCCTTACGGGAAAAATCGCGAGAAGTTGAAGCCCTGCACCGGATCAGCGAATCGATCAGCAACACGCTCGATCTCGAGGCCGTCCTGAAACACATCGTCGATATGGTGGTCGAAGTCACCAAGGCGGATGCCTGTCTGCTCTATCTGTTGTCCGACAGCCGGGACGAGTTGATTCTGCGCGCTTCGAAGAATCCTCACCCCAAGCTGATTGGACGCATTACGATCGGGCTGGGGGAAGGCATTACGGGCTGGGTGGCGCGGGAGCGGACGCGCGTGATCATTCCCAGCAATGCGAGTGACGATCACCGCTTCAAATTCTTTCATAACCTGCCGGAAGATCGATATCAGGCCTTCATTTCGGTGCCGATCATGGCGAAACAGGAAGTCGTGGGTGTCATCAACGCGCAACACAAACGGGCGAGGCGATATCGTGCCGATGAAATTGCACTGCTGTCCACGATTGCCAATCAGGTCGGAGGCGCCATTGAAAATGCCCGCCTCTACGATCAGATGACCCGGAAGGCTCTCCAACTGGATACGCTCTCTCAGGTGTCCGAGACGGTATCGTCGAACCGATTGATCGATGATGTGTTGCAATTGATCGTCACGATGACGGCTCAGATGATGGGGTCGAAAATCTGTTCGATCATGCTGTTGGACGACACCACCAACGAATTGAGAATCGGCGCGACGCAAAGTTTGAGCGAGCAATACCGTCGGAAGCCGAATGTCAGAGTCGGGCAAAGTATCAGTGGACGGGCGGTTCAGGAACGCAGGCCAATCATCGTGACCGATGTGACTCAGGAAAGGGATTTCATGTATCGTGAACTGGCGCAGCGGGAGGGGTTGTGTTCCCTCTTGTGTGTGCCGATGATGGTCCGGGAAAGGGCCATCGGGGTCATCAATAGCTATACATCGAAGATACATGTGTTTACGACGGAGGATGTGAAACTGCTCCAGGCCATCGGCAATCAAGCCGCGATCGCCATCGACCACACGACTCTGTTGGAAAAGTCGTTCGAGATGCAGGAAGCGCTTCAAGTACGTAAACTCCTTGAACGGGCGAAGGGATATCTGATGCGCTCAAAAAAGCTGTCAGAGGAAGAGGCGTTCAAACTCATTCAGCGTCAAAGCATGGATATGAGGAAGTCGATGCGAGAGATTGCGGAAGCGATCTTGCTCGCAGGTGAGATTGCAGAGCGAGCCGAGCGCAAATCGATGTGAGACGGCTACCAGTCCGGCGGTGTATTGAGCGGCAGGGAGCACCAACAACTCGCCATCGAACGTGCCTTGCTCAAATCCGAAAGCCCTGCTGTGGAGCAGGCTCATAAGCAGCGTCTATTTGTGTTCTCCGATCTTTACATTACTTGCCTGCACAACTCCTTACTAGCCATATCACGGTGCGTTTTCTGGTGGCCACTCGGAGATGCAAATGGACTCTAGGTCCCATCGTGTCGGGATCTTCGGCCTCCGACATCAGACAACCTTCTTCTATAGAGGTGCGCTGAACTGACACGTGGAACAGGCTATGATTCATTCGTCATTGTATGGGGATATGAATGGAGTGGAACTACTGTTGCAATGATCGCGCTGTTTCACGACGACGCTGAAACACTTCGAAAGATGAAAAGATTCGACCATGATGTGATCTGATATCTGGGTACTTCGACGTGGCGGGGTATGGTGGCGGTCCTGTATTTCGCGGACCCTTTGACAAGGATAATACAATGCAGGGAATTTGGGGAAAGATCAAACTTCTTCCAGACAATGAAATTGCTGATGAGCCGTTTGCGTTTCGTGCCGGGGAGGTCCAAGGTTTTCTTGCCCCTATACTGAAAGCAATGTCGGAAGAGACGATTCATTAATTCAATGTTCCACTCTTTTTCGAATCCGAATTATTCTCGGGTTGTTTAACAATGAAGCCAAGGAAAAGATGGCTGATGTACATTATTTGCATGCTGCTATGCTCCGCCTGCGCGACTACTGATTACACACCCCTGGCGTCGGCCGACAAGGACCAGGTCGAACAGATCAAGGAACATATCTTTCGGGTCGAGTATCGGGTGAGCCCGTTCACGTCCCAGGAACAGCTCGATGAGTACTTACGGCGACGCTGTGCGGAGCTGACGTTGCGGGAAGGGTTTGATTATTTCCGATTGTCCGGCCGGGCTGATGTACTTGCTCTGTCGCGGCGGACCGTGATGACGGTCATGATGTACAAGGGACACAAGGCGCCCGGAGCGACGGATCTATTTGACGCGAGGACGGTACTAGACAACAGCGAGCCTAGGCGCTCCAGCGGAAAGTAGGCAAGTTGCCGCTCATGTGCTCACTGATGAATGGAGGGACCATTCTTTTATAGTTATCGGATGTTCTGCTCCCAGCCCCCCCGACTGTGTACTTCCTATTAGCTGACTGGGTTTCGGTACTGTATTCACGGGGTGCGTGCCTTGACAGTGGCGAGATCGTAGACTAGCATTCACACCCTCGCAAGAGGTCGTCAGGAACAGCGTCACTCAACAAGAGGTCCGCTCATGTATTTGATGCCGAGCGAGCAGGAAAAGTTCCTCATCTATGTTGCCGCGCACCTGGTTAAAATCTGCAAAGCACGAGATCTGAAGCTCAACCACCCCGAGTTTGTGGCTTCTGACTGCCGCCATTTTGGAAGGTATCTGAGATAGTCAGTCCGCCTCAAAATCTCATGACGTACGGGCGACATTACTTTCTCGAAAGGACGTCATGCCCGGCGTACCGGAGATGTTTCCGGATGAAACAAAATTGCTCACCGTCCACAATCCCATCCATTGAACTTCACAGATACGAAGCCTTCGCGTTCAGGGCCGGTAGAATGTGATATGGCAACGAAAAGCAAATGTGGTGCGGTTAAGAAGGGAAAGCGGAGCACACCCTCACAGGGGTGCGTCTCTGACCGCGATGATTCGAACCGGTCTGGCCAAGCCGGTCATTCCTGGAAAAATCCTGTTTGCTTCCTGGGATATCGACTCGTTTCAAGTCCGTGAAATCGAGCAACTGACGGTCACGAAGGTGGCCGATCGACCTGTCCAGGTAGGGTCACATTGTCATTTCTTCGAGGTGTAGAGAGCCCTTCAGTTGGACCGCGAGCAGGTCCTTGGATTCAGGTTGTGCATACCGGCCGGTACGGCGGCGCGGTTCGGGCCGGGCGAGGAGAAGCGCGTGACAGTGGTGCCTTTGCCGGTAAGCCAATCGTGCATGGCATCAACAATCTGACCGACGGCTCGCTGGATAACCCGCAGGCGAAAGCGCAAGCCGCGGCGCGGCGGAAGAGCGAGGGTTCATCCGAAAAGTAGGACCACATGAAGATCTTTAGAAAACAATATTCCGATGGGTTCGGTCCGACGGTGGGGACCGCGTCCGGCTGGTCGATATGGATTTGCTGATCGAAGTGGAACGGGATTACACGTCGAACGATGATGAGGCATACGCGTCGGTGCATCTCATAATGTCCTTCGCTCTGTCATGAGGAGATAAGCGGGCAAGACAATGCGCGTGCTTCGAATCGCCATGGTGCAGATGAATCCGACAGTCGGGGACCTTGACGGAAATCAACGGCGCCTCACCGGCTGGCTGCGTGAAACAAGGAAGGCGAAGGCCGACCTGGTGGCATTTCCTGAACTGGCGATCACCGGCTATCCGCCCGAAGACCTTCTGTTGAAATCGCGATTCGTGGAGGACAATCAGGACGCGCTTGACCAAGTCGTCAAACAGGTCAAGGGAACCACGGCGGTGATTGGATACGTAGGCCAGGGTGGCGCTCACACACCGCAACTCTCGTCACCCACGG
>DAISKX010000030.1:0-14010 GCA_036820725.1 Nitrospiraceae bacterium | reverse complement strand
CCCATTCCGCGGGAGTTCGTGTTTGTCGAGACCAATGCGACGGGCGCACCGGTGCGCGCGTGGCGCATCCCGAATCAGCAGGGCGCCGGCAGTCGAGCGATCACGTCCATAGACCCCATGGCCATTCGGCTTAGCGAGGTACCACCGGTTATGCTGCGTTCCGGCCCGCCGGCCGGCGGGCCGGGTGGCGGGTTCTACGCGCCGGGCGTCGTGTTTGGTGTGCCCGGCGATCGTGAAGGAGAGAAGACCGGCGCGGCGGCAGTGTGCGACCCAGGTAAGGCGGCTTCGTCTGTTGATCAGCCGGCTTGCATGCCATAGATTCAACGAAGGAGATTTCCATGGTCGACAATGACATCTTCGAGGTGCTGAATAAACTGGGTCTGTCCTACGACCGGCGTATCTCCCCTCGAGGTTCGCCATATGCGGGGTTCCAGCTTGTCGGTGCGCCCGGCGCGTCGGAGGTACGGGTGACGGTAGTCCTCGAGAACAACGTACTCCGGCTCACGTCGCACGGCATCAATACTTCTGCGGATGCGCTTGCGATCATCAGGGCCGGTGCAAGACTACCACTCGGCGCCGCCTATCGTGCACCGGAAGACGGTAGCGCCGAACTGTCGATGGCGCTGTTCGTCGGCGAGGTGCAGCCGTCGATCAAGTTGGTGTCGGGACTACTCGATTACACGGCTCAAGCGACTGCCGCGCTTTCATCCGATGGGCTGACACCGCACCGCCCACCCCTCACCGACGACAGCGTCCCAAGAGCCGATTTCCGTGTGGCGCTCGCCGAGTACGGCCATCATCTCACGCCTGTGGACGGTGGCGTTCGGATGGAAGTGCCACTCGTTCAAGGCCTGCTTTGCGCCATCGTCCTGAGTGGCGAGAGCGATGGCTGGATCGTGGCATCGGCGAGTTATCTTCCTGAGCAGCATCTCGTGGCGGACGAGCAAACGCTCGGTGAACTCCAGAAGCTGCAGCGCTGGGCGGCCACCGGCCGGTTCGTCGTGGACGAGGCGCTGACGGTTCGCGCCAACGTGCCGACGCCACTCCTCGGCACTACGCATGCGCGATCCGTGGTCTGGACCGTGTCGCAGTGTGCCGCTCTCCTCCAGACCGCAGCCGGCCATCTGCGGTTGCCGTTGTTGCAAACGCGCGGATGGGCAACAGGGTGCAGGTGACCGCGGTTCGAGAAGTGGGATGGTCAGACTCGAATGGCATTAAGTTAAGCTCTAACGGCCTGCTGTTTTTAACTGTTTACGCAACACATGACGTGGTTGCGTCATGAAGGGATACTTCTTGGGTCGCCGCTTTTGGACACGGGTTCGACTCGATTGGGACGAGAGGGGTTGACGAACAACTCCTCCAGAGGAGGGGGTGATTAAGTGGGACCTTGGCGTCCCTATCTGATCGCACAGGACGCCGATGGTTACTGCCGACACCTGGATCGCCAAGCATGGGCTGCACGGTCTGAGCGGCGGTGGCCGATGCCTACGAGCAGGAAGAAGATCAGATGGCAGAAGAAATCATCCAAATGAAAGCACAAGACTGCCACTGCGGCCGAAAGTGTGAAGCATGTAACGGTAGTAAAAAACGGTTAGTTCAACGAAACACTGAACCGCGTTCTGATACTTCTACTGCGTCAGTGCCCGATAGTGTCCTAGAGAACCTCGGTTCGGGCAAGGCTCTCGATTCAGCCACCCAGCACTTCATGGAGTCTCACCTTGATCACGACTTTAGCCATGTACGCGTGCATACGGACGAAAAAGCAGCCGAGTCGGCGAAAGCATAAACGCGCGGGCGTTTGCCCTAGGACACAATGTAGTGTGGGGGGCAAAGGCCAGTATGCCCCTGGAGCAAGCGATGGGCGACACTTGTGGTACACGAACTGATTAATGTGGTGCAGCAGTCGAACGGAAGCTCATTACGCGATGGGTCACCATTATATCTTGCAGAGGAGTACGCATGATGATGGTTCAGGGCTTTGAAAGTTTATATTGACTTTTTTCAGCAGTTCGCGTGATGTTTTGTCTGAGACAAGGTTTGAGAGTTTTTGCAAAGAAGGGCCCTAAACGTGGGATATGCTGGTACTTTCAAGTGGAGCTCATAGGATGATGCAACAACAGTTAAGTAAGACGGATCAAAGAGACGAGCAGTGGGACACCGATCCATCTATGGAGTCGGTGCCGCCGATTCGCGCGCCAGTCCATCCAATTCTTCAACTGCAACAAACCGTCGGCAATCAGGCTGTTCAGCGACTGCTTCGTTCGAGGACGATCCAAGCTAAGCTTACCATTAGTCAACCTGGTGATGCCTATGAGCAGGAAGCGGATCGTGTCGCAGAGCATGTGGTGCGCATGCCTACCTCGCCTTCTGCAATCACCGGTCAGGCCTCTGTCCAGCGGCAGACGCTGGAAGAAGAGAAAGTAGCGCAGGTGGGAAACGCTGCTGCCACCACGCTACTCAGCCAACGCGCCCCCGAGGAAATTCAAACCAAGGCGCTGGTACATCGCATGCAGTTCGACCCGTTGGGGAGTTTTGAGCCTGGGGCCGATTTCGAGTCACTCCTGAGCACCAGCAGCGGCAGTCCTTTGCCCACCAGCACGCGCGCTTTTATGGAGCCACGCTTTGGGGCCGACTTCAGTGGGGTGCGGCTGCACACGGGCGGAGAGGCCGCACAGTTGAACCGCGCCATCAATGCGCAGGCGTTCACGCATGGGCAAGATATTTATCTGGGCGGGGGCAAGAACAACCTTGATTCGAGTGTAGAAAAGCAATTGCTGGCGCACGAGTTGACCCACGTCATCCAGCAGACGGGCAGCCCGCCGCTCCAGACGAAAAAAATGGAAGAAGCATCCTCAGCCAATATAGTGCTCGCCCGTCAGTCCGAGGCACGGGTCCTCGCGCGATCAAGGGTCCACACCGACAAGCAACTCTTCGACATGATGCAGAAGTTCCGGCGCAAGAACGATCAGCTCAGCGAATCGCAGCAGAACAAGATTTTTTGGGCCGTCAAGAAGGCCACCGACTCGGACGAAGTCGCCTACACGTTCTTCGACTACTACTCAGGGTACCTCGGGGCCGGACATAAAATCCTGCCGATGACGCCGGCCGAGGAGGCGAACGCCAAGAAGAGTGGCACCTTCGCGGAGACCCCAAGCGGTGGAGATACGAAGCTTCGCTCAGATGTGTTCACAATGTCGGACGAGGCGCTTGGGCCGCTCCTGTTGCACGAGTTCGCGCACACGGGACACCACACGAACTGGGGGGGTGCCTACGACTTTGAGGAGGGCCAGGCCTACGGCATCGAGTACTACTACGCCGAGCGGACCGGCGACACCACGCGGATGGCGCGGATCATCACCATCATCAGCGCCGCGGCCGCGCGTTGGGGCGCGAAACAGGAGGCAGCTGTCCAGCAGAACTTCAAGGTCACCTACGCGCTGATGCACGCCCTGGGCGACCTTACCAAATCTGGCAGCTCCACCTTGCCGCCTCTGGCTGGGAAGGACGGTAAGGACGGCCGCGTCATGGCGGCCGAGTTCGTCTCGGATTTCAGCGGCATGTCGAAGGACCTGACAGCGCTCTGGGAGCACATCCGGACCCACCTGACATCATTTGTGGTGCCGGTTTTCTGACCCCACGCCTCAGCCCTCGATCATTCTACCTTCGCAGGGACCCGCATTTCGCGCTTTGGGGTAGCGAGCTGACGTTGGGTGATGACGCTCGTACTTCGTCTTTGTGAAAGGACGGTTGTCAACTGGGTTTGGGTCGTGAGACGCCTCTCGCGACCCAAACGAGACCGTGGTATCCGGCGAGGCGCGTCGTGCGGGCGCCGATCTCGACCCGATTCCTCATGAAATGAACCTATGTTACCGTGACTGTCAGGGCGAAGAACCTGACTGTGCGTCTTGATGCGCAGCTGGCGGCTGACAAAGAGGCGCTGGCCGCGTCATTGATCGTCGGTCATGAACGGCGTTATCCAGTTGCTGTGTGCTAAACCTCACGTCGCTCCTGTCTATTTAGGAAGAAGTTGTCTGTGTTTCGGCCAAATGTGGAAAGATCCTCTTAAGAGTAAGGCAGAATCAAATTCGGTATTCCGTTTGCCGATTAGAAAGACCCCACGTAGAGAGGTATAACATGGTCACTGACCTTCAAAAGAAATCAGCCGAAGCCATCGTCAACGTCTTTGAAACAGGGACACCACGGGGAGATTACAGTCAAGTCACCGTTGTTCCCGGGGATACCGGACATCTGACCTACGGCCGCTCACAAACAACACTGGCTAGCGGAAATTTGTATCTTTTGATCAAGTCCTACTGTGACGCCATAGGCGCCTTATATGTGGAGGGATTTCGGGCTTACTTAGCCCGGCTTGCTGACCGAGACACGAGCCTTGATATCGATATGGCCTTCCGACAGCTACTCAAGGATGCGGGCAGCGATGTGGTCATGCAACAAGTCCAAGACGCCTTCTTCGATCGGGTGTATTGGGAACCAAGTGTCGCCTGGTGCAGTCAACTGGGATTGGACGAAGCCTTATCAAATACGGTGGTCTATGACAGCTGTGTCCATGGCTCATGGAAAAGAATGCTCGATAAAACGATCCAGCTGTTTGGCCAACCGAGTTCCAGCCGCGAACGGTGGTGGGTGGAGAAGTATATCGACGTGCGCAAAGACTGGCTTGCCAACCATCCTAACTTGCTGCTTCGCAAGACGATCTATCGCATGAATTCGTTTCAGCAATTTATCAAGGATTCAGAGTGGACTTTGGCGCTCCCGTTTAAGGTGCGTGGTGTGGTCATCGATGAAGCGGTTCTGACTGACGCTGCGCCTCGAGCTTCGGCCCACGATCCCGAAGAGCGTATTCTCCGCCTCACGGTTCCTTACATGGTCGGTCAAGATGTCCGTGCAGTTCAGGACAGCCTGAAAAAAAAAGGCTACGAAGTCACCGTTGATGGCATTTATGGCCCTATCACAGAAGGAGCAGTGCGCTTATTCCAGCGGGAGCACGCCCTCAAACCGGATGGCATTATCGGCCTAGCCACACGTGCTGCACTTGGAGTATGACTTGGAAATGCCATAAAGAGACCTGAGTCTGTCAACTCGGAAGTAACCTGCTCCACCTTGTTTTGTCGTATTGATATCCAGTGAAGTATTCATCACCGATCCGCTTAAGGATAGCACTATGCTAAACGTTCTTATCATTCGCCATGGCGAACGAACACAGACCGGAAAAGATGAAAAGACATCCTTAACAGAAGAGGGCCGAAAAGAAGTGAATCACCGAGGCTCGCTGCTTCGGCGGTTGGGTCTGTTTCCACAAGTGTATCTGACCAGTCATTACCAACATGCGAAAGACTCGACCTCCCTCTTGGTTGAAAAAGTGTCTGGCACACCGGGGCCGCCTGTTCTCACCCTCTGCTCCCTGACACCGCACAGTCCCACAAGTAGCTTTGAAGATATCTATGATGAGGCCCAAGCGATGCAGGCAGACTTGGAACACAAAGAAGTGATCGCTCTTGTGGGCCACGAACCGCGGCTCAGTCACCTTGTTGTTCGAATGACTTCCAAGCGACATCGTCCTCTTGCTAAGGTCGAAATAGTCTGTGTCGAAGCCGACGATTGGAATACTTTTTTCAAAGGGGCTGGTGAAGTCAAATTTCGCATCCCATTCGCGGATTACCAGGAAGAGCAGCTTCGCGCAAAAATTCGCTCGAAGACAACGGTCTCGACTTTCGTCGCCGGTTTTACCTTTACCGCACTTCTGAATGTTTTGTTAAAAGACAAGCCAGACCTTTTTCCCCTCTGCGCACACCTCTTCTCCAGCGCAGATCCCAAAACTTGCATCTCAGTTATATCAGGGATCGCCATCGTCTCCTTGACCGGCGCTCTCATTCTGTTTGTCGCCTCAGTCTACATGTACGACTGTCTCTCCATCCCGGAAGGATTTTGGTCCGATCAAGAGCAGTTTCACGGTAAGATTTGGCGCGGCAAGGCGTTTGAAGAAGACGTTCGTAAGAACGGGATCCTCTATGCGCTGATGGTTTGGGCTTGGAAGTGGGTATTTACACCCGCAGTCTGCCTAGCTTTGCTGGGGTTCATCAGCATTCTGGTTGGAACGGGGAGCGCATGGATCACTCTTCTCAGTATAGCTGCGTTAGTTGTGGGTTTTTGTTACTACCAGCGCTACAGGCCTAGACTTGGAATTGATTGAGCAATACAAGCAGGATAAGTGGGTAATCAAATGGCTGAACTTCAGCGGTTTAGATAAACACATTCTGTGACTACTGCATCTATTCTTCTGACTTTCATCGGGATCCAGATAGACCAGCGTCGGCGACAATGGTCATAGCCGTCTTTTCGATAATTGCAAAGATCCTCCGGTATCCCCACCATAACCCAGCACACCTTCAAACGCGCAAGCAAACAATTTTACTTGCCCAGGAAGTCAGTACACGGCAGTGTTTCATATTTTCTTAGTATCGAACTGGATACACCGATTATCCGGTCAGATACACGAATAAGCTGCTTCATTCAGTCAAAGGCAGCCGCATCGCGAAAAATCACCATCTTTTAAAAGTGGATCATGGCAGGATATTTGCTGCAAATAATGCACATCCTCCATTTCAATCTACTGGATGAAAAAGGTGGAAGCTGGGACTAATTGGATTCGCCACTCGCTGATGACGTTGCATGAAGTGATATGAGGTAGAGCCACTCCTCTAAGCGTCAGATTCTTCCCAGCATTTCGTGAAGTACTTTCGGAGGCCAGAAAATGGATAGCGACGAACTCAAAGATGCATTACGCGAGCTAGCAAGGTCGGCATCAAGGGAATATTACGACGAAGCCAAGGACGAAGCGGATCGTAACGCTTACTACAGTAACATGCCAGATTCATTGGATCCCAAGGAACGGTTCCACTATCTCAGTGAGCTTCTGAGGAAATCCCATTCGACCTATCTTTCCTACAGCCCCGCAAAGCATTTGTATCCATGGGTGGATGTGCATATGGATCTCAAGCTGCGTAACATCTATTCGGGTAAGACCTCCGATCCGGAGCGGCTTATCTTAGAAGACGTCAGAATTGATCTTGAGCGGGCCGTTCGAATCTGGCGGGAACTCGTCGATAATCCGACTTTTGGAAACATTGGCATTGCGAACGAATTAGCACGTATCGAAAGTGATCTTAAGTACAACTGCGAGCATGTCGTGCCTCAGTCCTGGTTCGATAAAGAGGCGCAACCCATGAAAGGTGATTTGCATCACCTTTTTACATGCGAACCAGAATGTAATAGCTTTCGAAGCAATATTCCATACTTCGATTTCCTAGATTATCAGGAAGTTGTGCGAAACGATTGTGGCAAGCGTGAAGAGAACAAGTTCGAACCAAATGCTAACAAAGGAGTCGTCGCACGAGCGACACTATATTTTCTTCTGCGGTATCCCGGTGAGATTGATGAAAACAGGATCGAGTACGATCGGGATCGGCTGGGCGTCCTTCTCAACTGGCACAATACTGAGTACGTGAATACCTATGAGAAACATAGGAATATGGCAATCTTCGAGAAACAAGGGAACCGAAACCCACTGATCGATTTTCCCACGTGGGCAAAGGGAATCGACTTCACACTTGGCCTCGGCAAGCCAGGCGCTAATAGTGGTAGTCACTGATTGAAGCGAAGGATACCGCAATGGGACAAGTTGCTATTTGGATGGATAAATCAAAAGAACAAATCTCAAGCAGCGATTACGTGGCAACGCATCTGACCGGTAGTCATCGAATCTGAGGAGAGTACGATGAACAATATCTCCTGGACGAAGGCCATACGAATTCCTACGCGTAATCGATGTGTAATAGTTCGACCGGAGGTATCCTTACACAGTTTACCGGTTCTGTACTTGTTGCACGGTATAAGCGACGTTGAGACTGACTGGATGTCTGACCAAAAAGGTCAACTCCCTAGCATTCTTCTACAAGCGAAGTTGCGACCGATGTTGATCGTCATTCCGTACGTGGGACTGGATGGTAATCGGGAGCCCGATTTGCAGGATGTATGGAAACGCTTTCTTGAAATAAGAGCCTACATATTTTCCTCATTCAGTCCCGATGTGGAACGTCAAGGTATCCTGGGGATTTCGATGGGAGCGAAGCAGGCACTGTCCATTGTTCTGAAGGACAAGAAATGGTCTGGCTTTTCGGCCCTTGGTCTACTTAGCGGTATGTTTCAGGGAGATCATTTGCGGGTGGTAAAAAATCATGCTTCAGCATGGCCATCAACACTGGGCGAAGAATTAGCCTTGTACTTTCACTATTGCGGACAAGGGAATGATATTGTCCGAGAGCAGGGGCCGCGCTCTCGTGGTGACAACCAATTCTACGAGTCCAACAACAGGGTGTGTCAGGATCTTAATGGCAGAAATGTTCGAACAAGAGAAGATGGGCTCCATAACTGGCAATTTTGGAGACCTGAACTCGCTGAGTTTTTTGGAGCGCTGAATAAGATTTGGTGAATATATCTCATCCGGGTAACCACCCTTGCTGTCAGTCGAATCAGCACTCGATAGTGTTATTCCGGCCAGGGCATCGCGGACCTTTTTTTGCTTACAACAACCTCCATTGGGCTTCCAGTCTTCGCTGAGGAACATGTGATTTTGAATAATTGCTGCGTATACCCGCTATGTGTGGAAACGGTCTTACATTGTTTCTGCAATCTTGAGATGGCTCCTGATGGGCGGTCAGCGGGCCACTGCTCACCTCCACCCCGCGAAGTCGTTGATTGATCAAATGCCATGACCAGGTCGGACATCCCGTGCATGTGCCATGTCGGCGCAGTGTAGGCGCGCGGCAAAAGTTAGCGGGGCTTGTTGGAAACGGGTGGGTCCGTGGGTTCCCCGGGGCCGAGTGCACGGCCTGTTTTCTCCATTAAGGTCTCCGTGCGGATCTGCAAGGAGCCTCGTGGTTTTGAGCCCGGGTCACTCGTCGAAGTCCGGATCGCCGCCGTGACAAACGCCTGCAAATCCTCCAGTCGATACCGGACGCAGCGCCCGACTTTCACAAAGGGTGGTCCCCCGCCGCGGTAGCGCCACCCCTGCAAGGTCTTCACTGTCACACGCAAGATCGCACCCGCCTCTTGTTCCGTCATCAAGGTGCTCATCCCCACGCCATTCTTCCTAGTCTGTTCATCCTGAGACACGCTGAATACCCTTGGCTTGCACCCCTGACAACGTAATTAATGCGAAAAATCGTATTTGTAATATTTATTGTATGATGCGATTATAGTTAATGCAATTAGTAATTGAATTATGGTAATTATAAATAAAATGATGAGTTCTCAGGGATGGAAGGGGGGACATGAAGAATTCGCAAGGACCTAATAAGGACCGTGGCAAACCCATGCAGGAACGCTTATCAGCGGCTCAAGCAGAGCGGGCAACCTGGTTGGGGTGGCTGGTCGAATTTTCGCAGGGGACAGCCGAACCAAGGAATGCAGAAGAAATTCGCCGACTCCATGAGCAATTCGGGAGCTACCTTGGAGATATCTTCCTTCACTGCGATGGCGTCGACCATGGGGGGCCTCATCTCCTCGCGCTAGGCGCGCCCGACACACCGGACGAATTGCCGATGTGCGTTAGTGATAATCAGAAATTTCTTGAGGAAAAAATAGCGCTCGTCAAAGTGCGGGTGCGGCAACTCGTGAAGAAATGGTTCTGTCCGGCGGGGGAACAGGTACGGCTGGAAGGCCGCATTTCTCTGCTACGGATTGTGGAGGGGCCGCACCATGAGGAGCGACGGGTGGCGGCCGATGTCAGGGATGCCATTCAATTCAAGTTGCTGGAAGACTTAGCGCTTGTGGGGTCGCTGCTTCGACAATGTCCGGCACATGAATGTCCACGATTTTTCGTTCGTCACCACCGCCAGGAATTCTGTTCGAGTGCGTGCCGAAACCGTACCAATACGAAGAAGTGGTTTGAGGGGCACAGGAAAAATGGTCAGGAGAGGCGGTTGGTCCGAGTAAAAAATCGCGCATCCAAAAGCGACGATACGACTTCTCCGTAACCAAGAACACCCTCGGCTCTTCCATTAGAACCGGGACCGGAACTGATTCTTACCTGTATTCAGCCTCAAAAGGACCTTTGATTATGCCAGAGCCTCAGCCTGAGTGCCGTCATTGTTTGAGGAAATTCGGCTCTCGCAATGCGGTTATCGCGCATTTACGCTTTTGTGAAATATGGAAAATCGTGCGTGAGGCACGAGGTCAGCCGTGCGCTGAGCCTCAGGCAGACGTGCCTAGGCAAGAGGAACCAGCGGAGAGAATTCCGAGAGATGTCGCGAGAGGACATGGTGCATCTACGCAAAATCGAGAGGCACTCCGTTCCAGACGTCCATCCCACGAAAGCCTCGTGACGCTCCTCAAAACCGAGGAGGATGTCAACGGGCTACTCGATGAATGCCAGGAACATATGGTCCATGCGAAATTGTTGGGAAGTTTACGCCCCGATAGATCCACCGCAAGGGAATGGGCAAAGGTGCTCGATGTTTTGCAGCGGTGCCACCAACGTATCGAGCAGATGATTCTCGTATGGCAGCTGGATCACAGTGATCTGTTCGAAATGTATCGATGGATACTGTCCATCAAAAAGGACTGGCTCATCTTTCGTTATAAAGATTTTGATGACGCCAGCATACTTACTGAAGGACCCTATGATGACGGGAGCGCAGCCTTGAGTAGGACGACCGAGGCAATACAGCCGGAGCAAATAAAACTCGATCAAGTAATCGACAGGCTCCGCTGGCTCGTGGTTGTGTCTTCCTAATGGCGCCTCCAAGGTGCGCGACGTAGAGGGGAGTCTGACACAATTGGTCAACTATAAGACATTAATTGTATTAGTGATTTGCACTTTGCGTGTTGTCAAGAAGCAAGATCGTTTTACTTTTATTAGATTTGCAAATGGCATAATTTATGTGTAATATTGCATATGCAAATGTAGGAGGGTCACCATGTCCACTCACACAAAAATACAGATGGAGACAAATGATGAAACTCTAGTCTCTAAAGCCTTGCTCAATGCGGCCCGACGGCTGGAAATGACCAATATCGAGCTTGCACAAATCGTCGGTATCTCCGAGTCCAAACTCTCGCGCATGGACAGGCAGGAAGCCTTTGTTTCGAGGTCAGGCAAGGAATTCGATCTAGCCTTACTGTTCATCCGGCTATATAGGTCTCTTGATGCCATTACAGGTGGTGATCGTGTTACCTCTGCAGCATGGATAAGAAATCCAAACAAGGCTTTCAATAATGTACCTATTGTACGAATGAAATCGCTGGAAGGTCTGGTTGATGTCGTCCACTACCTGGATAGCAGAAGAGCTATTATCTAATACACGCCGGAGGGCAGGCATTTGCTGGCGAGCCGTTGAAGCTCAGCACATAAATTCAACCATGAAGTTGGTCGATAGTTCCGATGAGCAGGATCGGCTCGAACAACTCCTTGAGGCCAGTAAACCACCTTATCCGGAAGAATGTGCTGGCCTGCACTACCTTCTTTTTACGCCTTTTCGGTATAGGCCTCACAAGATAGGTTCCCGTTTCCGCCGTGCAGCCCAAATTGATGGCATATTTTACGCCTCTGAACACCCGCACACGACGCTCTCCGAAATGGCGTATCACAGCATTCTCTTTTATGCGGACTCCCCTGATACGCCATTGCCTGATAACCCTGTTCAGCACACCGTTTTTTCAGTCAAATACAAAACGGGCAGAGCCATAGATCTTACAGTGCCACCCCTCAAGGCCGATGAGAAACTCTGGAAGCATCCTTCCGATTACACGGCCTGCCAACAGCTCGCAGACGAAGCCAGAAAGGCGAGCATCCAGCTCATAAAAAGCGAGTCTGTTAGATGCCCAAATAACGGCAAAAATATCTCTTTACTCTCATGCGCCGCTTTTCTATCAAAAGGGCCTGAACAAACTCAAACTTGGCATATAGCCGTTCAACATGAGCAAGTGTTGACTGTTAGGGATTTTCCACGCGAGAAACTAACCTTTCCGGTCCACAGTTTGATACCCAGAATAAAACTCAGAAATCCCACAAAATTGTCTTAGTCTCCCCAGCAAAACCAACCATGTCATGTCACACTACAATGAGTTTCTGAAGACGACTGTTCCAATGATAAAACCGGCATACCATAAAACTATTAGTTGAGCGGTCGTCACTAATCTGAGCCACTCTGTTAATGAACCATCAGATGTGAAAACGTGCGCTCGCGGAGATAAGTTCAAGCCTACAGATCAGAAGTGGGCGAAGTGGGATGAGACAGGCAAGTAACTACCTTATGTACCTGTTTCCATACTAACCACAGTCACTTTGGTCACTTTATATTTAGCAAATAGATGCAAAATGGATCGTTTGTCCACAAAACTGCAAAGGTTACCCATCAAAAAGCCTCGAAATTTCAATCTAACGTCGGTATATTTCCGCTGTCCTTTTATCAGATAATTGATGGACGTAGTCTACGCCTCTGGTATCGATTCGACGCATCGGGTGCTAGTGTAAAAAGCGCTTTGTGCTGTGGGTATTGGGTAGATGAAGGAAAGACAAGATGGATTCTAGGAAGACGCCTGAGATATTTGAGCACGGCAGCGTATGGGCTAGAGCAGATTTCCACCTGCACACCATAAAGGACAAAGAGTTTAACTACCAAGATGCCGAGGGTCAGAGAAGTGGCCCCGTTTGGTTGGACAGCATGGTCCATTCCTTAGGTGGCGCCTCGCGGTGGTCTGACTATGCGGCGGTAAGCCGTGTCGTCAGGTTGTCGCAGTACACCTGTTCTGGCGTCTTGCCGTCAAGCGCCCTGTGCGGTCTGTGCTGGTTATAGAACGTCAGGTAGCGTGCTAGCCCCTGGCGTGCTGCACTGACAGTCTCGTACGCGTGCAGATACACCTCCTCGTATTTGATGCTCTTCCAGAGTCGTTCCACGAACACGTTGTCACGCCAGCAGCCTGTGCCGTCCATGCTGATCTGAATGCCGTGCGCTTTCAGGATCCCCGTGAACTCGAGGCTCGTGAACTGGCACCCTTGGTCGGTGTTGAAGATAGTCGGTACGCCATAGGTGGTCACGGCCTCCTGAACCACCTCCGTACAGAAATCGGTCGTCAGCGTGTTGGACAGCCGCCATGCCAGCACCCGGCGACTGGCCCAGTCCATGACCGCACACAAGTACACGAAGCCGCGGTGCATTGGGATGTAGGTGATGTCCGACGCCCAGACGTGATTTGGGCCTGTGATCTCCAGTTGGCGCAGGAGGTAGGGATACACCGGATGTGCCGGATGCCGCTGGCTGGTGCGGGGCTTGCGATACACCGCCTCGATGCCCATGCGTCGCATCAGCGTGGCCACGTGGCGCCGCCCAATCGCATGGCCGTCTCGCCTGAGCAGATCGCGCAACATGCGGGCTCCCGCAAACGGATGGTCCAGATGGAGTTCGTCGATCCGGCGCATCAGGGCCAGAGCCACGGCTGACACCGGCCGCGGCTGATAGTACGCGGTCGACCGCGAGAGCGCCAGGAGCTGGCATTGCCGCACTACAGGCAGGGCGTGGGTTCGGTTGATCATCGCTTTGCGCTCAGCAATCCCGCCTTGGTGAGCGCGCCTTCTAAAAAATCATTCTCCAGCGCCAGCTGCCCAATCTTGGCGTGGAGGACCTTGAGATCCGGCGCGTCTGGCTTGTGGGTCGTGCCGCCAAACACATCCGCGGCCCGCTCCAGTAAGTGCCGCTTCCAATCTGTAATTTGGGTGGGATGGACGCCAAAATGTTCCGCCAATTCCGCCAGCGTCTTGTCGCCCCTACACGCTGCTAAGGCCACCTGCGCCTTGAATGCCGCGCCGTGATTGCGTCTCGATCTCTTCATCGCCGTGCTCCTCTGGTTCGCCACCCTCTGGTGGCTTTGGTGAAGCAAGGCTACCACTTATCACACTGTCCGAATTGTCGGGGCCCTCTCTCATGAGCTCAT
>DAISKX010000029.1:0-14451 GCA_036820725.1 Nitrospiraceae bacterium | reverse complement strand
CCAGTGCCTTCGGCGCGATTATCGCACTGGCATGCGGGGGCTGGCTGTTGTTGGAGTCGTTCAGATACTCAAATCGAGTCTCGCTCACGGCGCGCGCAGGTGTCGTTCTCATACTGGGATTCGCAATGGTTGCCGCTATGATGCAAAGCGCTCCGCCTCCGGACAGCTCCCCAAAAATGCTTGGTTGGAGCGCATCCGTCCTGGGCGAATCGGTGGCAAGAACGGTCAGCGCCATTTGGAAGGCCTATGTGCCTCTCCCGGTTACTCTCCCTCATTTCTGGAATACTAATCTGCTGGATCAAATGCCGACGTTTCGATTGGGGCGCGCGGTTCTTGGGGCGGAGGATATCCAGACAATCCTCTCTGTTGTGCTTTTGGTGAGCGCCGCTCTCATGTTGAGGAGAACTCCCTCGGTCATGTTGCTGTACGTCGTTGCGACAGTCGGGCTGCTGTTGTTCCTGCACTTCAAGGCCAATCATGGCATCCGTCACACAGGTCATGTCTTCCTGGTGCTTCTGGCATGTCTGTGGCTCTCGTTTTCCCAGCGGCAGGTTTCCACCCTGCTCACTAGTAGATCGGCCATCACGATAGGCGTGACCCTGTTATTTGCCTCGCATGCCGTAGCCGGTACCCTGGCCGCCGCGACCGACCTGGTATTGCCCTTTTCCGCCGGTAAGGAAACGGCGGAATTCATTCAACGGCATGGTTACGACGGTGCCACCATGGTGGGCAGCAAGTATTTCAGAGTCTCGACCGTCGCCAACTATCTTAATCGCCCCATGTATTACGCGGAAACCGGACAATTTGGAACATTCTCTCGTTGGAAAGGACTACGTGCCGCTGTCTCGCCTGCTGATCTCGTGCGGACTGCCAGTGAGATGGCTAGTTTGACGCGAAAGGATGTTCTAATCGTCGCGAGCTACGACCTCGGTGCTGCGGGACAAAGTGTGCCGGAACTGGCTTCATTCCAGCGCAGTATCTTCACGGACGAACGCTATTGGCTGTATCTCATTCCTTACCGGGAGCCGATCGGTTCCAGGAGTGACGACAAATGAGCCAAGACCACTGGCCGTTGCAGGCGATGGATTATTGCCTTAATCCACGGGAGATGACCGCAATGAAGACACGGGGGACGGCGTACGTCAGATAGTTTCATGGTGTTTTCGAATACGAGGGCGAACCCGAACGACAAGCAGACGATATTTGACCTTTTTCAGGATAAAGGAGGCAATCTCACGGGGGCTGCGAACCATTCGGTGGATCATCGCCAGTTTCTCACGCAAAGCAGCCACCTCGGCACTCAATCCCCAACTCATTGCCGATTCGCTCAGAAGCGCAAGCTCTTTCCCGTCTCTTGTGATTAAGTCGGGAAACCTTTCCAGCAGCTCGCGGCGAGCCACCGCATATTCAGTAGCACTCATAGCGGCTATCGGATCATCTGAGCGATGACGGGCGACAAGAATTTCTGGAATGACGGCGCCGACCCAATCCGCCGCCATCACTGCGTTGACAACATCCCAGTCTTCGAGTCCATCCGGCATGGAACGCCGAAAATATCCCGACTCTCGTAGAGCCTCAGTCCGTATCACGAAGACGGAACCGACCTCATTCCACACCCATTGATAGGGAAAGCTGGGGCAGGGTTTGATCCAGAGCCCTAGTTCTTTGTCGACTTCATCCATCCAACAGGAGAGAATTCCAACCTCAGGACACCGGAGCAGCACCGATTCACATGTCGCGACAAAATCAGGCGCTAACCGAGCATCCGTGTCCAGAAACACGAAGGCCAGCGGATTCAGTCCTTCTCGACAAGTGAAGGTAATGGCTGCATTCTTTGCCGCTCCCCTGCTTCCCGTTTGCTCTTCTACAACATCCCACCCTTCCCAGCGGGCCTGATTCAATCGCTTGTTCACCCGATGATTCGATGCTCCCGCGTCCGCAATGACGACGGCGGCTGGTTTTCGCGTCTGCTGCCTGATGCTCTCCAGACACAGGTCAAAAGATCTTCCCGGATTGGAAGTCGTCACTACGATCGCCAATCCGCGGTCCGGCGGTTCAGCAGTTGCCCGCCGGGAGCGCCGTTCCTTGAGAGGCTTCCGGGCCCAGGGCAAATTCGATGGGAGCACCAGAGAATACTTCGATCCATGGGATACCACTTGTTCTCCGAAGGCTAAATGCTGCTGCAAAATGTCTTTGTTGGAACACATTTCGCGGATACTGGCTGCAGCTTGTGAGCCCATCGCGCTAACGGTCTCCGGCGGCGTTTCGAGTGCGCGTATCAGAGCTTCCGCAAGCCCGTTGGGCTGAGCGTTGGGAGCCAGCCAGCCTGTCGCTCCGTCTTTGATCATTTCCGCCATGCCTCCATCCGGAGAGACGATCACAGGAAGACCGGACGACATAGCCTCAATACAGGTGTTCGGAAAATTTTCCCAGCGCGATGGGACTACGGCGATGCGGGCTTTGACGAGAAAATGAGGAAGCGAAGAGCGTTTCTGTGTGCCATGAAAAACGAACCTCCCTTTTAGCTCCTCCGGTATCCGGTTTTGTATAAACTGCTCGCCGCTGATCTTTGAGGTATGCAGGACATTGGTTCCAATGAAATCGAAGGTCGCAAAAGGATATTTGTGCGCTACCGTGACGGCTGCATCAATCCACTCGATGATGCCCTTCCGACGCTCCAGTCGCCCCACATAGCAAATGCTGCCCCGCTCCCAGGTGTGGCTGTCTCGCTTGAGGAGGGGCGTCTCGCCCCTCGGATATGGGATGACCCGAACGCTTCCATCTAGCATCCCATAGTGGGCTTCGGCCTGGTTTGCCAGGTACCTGCTGGGGCAGAGCCAGGCATCCGCTGCGGCGATCGAATAATCTTCGAGTCGCTTGGCCAGCAGGTATTCCGGCTTTCCAATGTCCAGATCATTGTAGCGAACAATGAACTCGGTGGGGGAATGCAGGTGAATGATGCAGGGAGGATATCGCTTTGGCCCAAATCCAAGAGCCCGACGGAGCTGGAAATAATAGAGTGGTGCTTCCCATTCTTGCGCTTCAATAATATCGATTCCTTCCTGTTCGATCAGTGCCTCAGCCAGCCGACATGCATGCCAGGAGAAGCATTGAGAGGGAAAGTCGGAACGAAAAAGCGCCCAAGCGGCCTGTGACGTTTTCGATGGGTATGGATTCCGTTGGAGGAATGTTTCCCAATCTCCGAGTGGGAGTCGGTGAATCAGCAACCTGCCGCCGCATTTCTCTTCAATTTTTTTTGGAGCGCCACCCCACATCTGAGTGATCACGTGCACTGTCTCGCCGTTCTCGGCGAGAAGTTGGCTGATGTGATGGACATAGGTCCCTATACCACCCGGATGGTATGAGGCAGGGGGGTATTCTCGACTTATGATGAGATGTTTCATAAGATGCTCACGGGCTTATAATCATAGTGTCTTGTTTCACGGTTCGGGCCTGTGGTGTTCTCGGCGATGTGATCACAACATGGCCCATGAAGCATGACATTCCATCAATGGAGCTTTCTTACGGCCCAGCGAGTCTCCAGGGCCATGACGCCAGTCGTTTCTACATTCGCGAATGCGTGCTCCTCGACGAGAAAAGAGTGCATTTGCCAATGGTAATCGTACATGTATGACCAGTCATTGGGGAATAAGCCAACATTGACAAAATAATAGCCTGGCCGGAGAGGAAGACTTTGTATTTCGCATCGAATAATTTGATGTTCGGAAGGTGCTCCAAAAACCTCACGAATCGAGTTCATGGGTCTTTCAAAACACTTTAGTTTCGCGTCGTTGAAGATTCCGATCGAGCACGCCACGTCGCTCAGCGTATCGGGAATACAAGTTTGGATCTCAAGAATGAGTCCTTCCCCGCTTTGAATGCTGTTGGTCGAGTCTCCATGACAGTCATAGATCTTGACCGCGGTGATGGTCGCTTCCTGTGTCCCATGCCGGCTGCCTTGAGTCGTCGTTAATGGGGCGAGGCCCCTCCCGCCCGTTACCTGTTCGATACGCTTGTCCGTGCGCTGCCGCATTACATCGTGATAGCAGGCTAATGCATTTTTAGGATCGCTTTGCATCAATACACGGCCGCCATCTAGAACGAGCACTTGATCACAGAGAGATTCAATTTGGTGCGAGTCGTGAGAAGTCACGATCAATGTCTTCCCCGCCTTGCAAAATTTTGTAATCCGATCTAGACATTTCTTTTGAAATTCTTCATCGCCGACACTCAGCACTTCATCTAGTACCAGAATCTCCGGATCAAATTCTGTTGCAGCCGCAAAAGCAAGTCTCAGGTACATGCCGTTCGAATAAGTCCGTACCGGCTGGTCGATAAAGTCCTCCATTTCGGCGAAAGCAATGGTCGATTGTTCTCTGGCTTTGGCCTCCGCTTTCGATAAACCGTTCAGAATTGCGATGGTGGCGATGTTTTGCCTGCCCGTTAAATCAGGATGGAAGCCTCCGCCAAGCTCGAGTATCCCGCTCACCCGGCCGGTATGAATGATATGTCCAAAGGTTGGCCGACCGAGACCGCACAGCAACCGTAACAAAGTGCTTTTGCCTGCCCCATTGTGACCAATAATGCCGAACACTTGTCCATGTTCTACGGTGAAGCTCACATCGCGTAGCGCCCATGAGAAGCTTGCTCCATCCTTTGGCGGACTGAACCATTGCCTGACCGTTTCCCTGAGCGTCCATGGGTGGTTGCGTTGCAACGGAAAACGCTTGGAGACGTTTTGCACCAACATGGCGAAGGACATAATGTTCGATGCCTAGATGGCATCCACGACTTCCGGCAACATACGGTTGTACAGGATATAGCCAAGGCTGCAGACCAAAAGGCTGATTCCGCCGATCAGCGCCAGCGCTCCAACGTCTGGACTTCTTCCTTCGTAAAGGACCGCGCGATAGCTGCTGATGAGCGGAGTCATTGGGTTCATCGCCAATATCTCGCTATATCGGCCGTCGACGATCGGCCGATAGAAGATCGGCGTGAGAAAAAACAACAATGAGAGTACGATGCCGACCAGTTGAGCGATGTCTCGATAGAACACATTCCACGTCGCGATGAAGAAGCTCAGACCAACCGTCAGAATCCCCTGGATGAACAGCAACGATAGGAATGTCACGGGATTCCAGATGACGACACGGCCGGACCACACCATCAATCCGAAGAGCAGTGGAAGGCTCAGAAAGAACGTCATCAAATGGGTGAGGGTATTCACGATAACGAGGGAACTGGGGGGAAAGGACGGCCGTCGCAAGAGATCGCGATGTGTGAAAAAGAGATGTCCGGCACCTGAAAGAGAGTTACTGAACCATGTCCATGGCAGTAAGGCGCTAAAGACGAATGCCGGGTAGTCCGGGATATCCACACGGATAACGTTACTAAATGTAAAAGTCAGCACGGCGAGCTGTGCCAAGGGAACGACAAGGGACCATAGGATACCGAGAGCCGAACCCGTATGGCGAAGGTAAAAATCCCTCTCCACAAGGTGCCTTATTAAAGCAAGGTATCGAATCATTCATCCAGCCGCAAGGTAGGGACTTGGCAATTTGTTTTCCGTCGAACAAGATAAGCCGAGATGGGCAAAACTTTGCGCGGGTGTATCCTAAGGACAGGACTCTCCACAGATTTCCTTGAACGATGTTCTCGTAAATATCTGATAAAACTGTCGTCCGTGCTGATTCGCTGCTTCATTCCCATGTCATGTACAATATGCTCGCTCTGTTTCTTGAGCACGGGCAAGGTAGCCTGAGCATACTTCATGTGGTTGCATATTGTCATCGTGCGTCGATATTCAACGATCGGTTGATCAAAAGCCCCCTCGAAGAAATCACAGTCACTGCCGAGCAAAACGTCAACGACGCCCCAGCCATTGGGCCGCGCGGCCGAAAAGCTTTTCTATGAGAAACCTCATGCTCAATTGTGGCTCGTCTCGGATGATCCGCGCGGCCTTCAGTAGGGTGTCTTGAACTCGCTCTTCGGTCGCCGCACCCTTGGGGCTCCGCCAACGAGTCCAGTATTCCGTCAACAACAACGTGGTGATTGGAATTGCCTGTTGCTCCACCAGGCTTCCATGCTGCAGCAATAAAGCCTGCTGGAGTCGCACTCCTCGCACTGCGTCGACCGATTGTGACATGCTCGCTTCACGCAGCCGGTAAATAAAGTGGACTTCGGGAAGCACATCCCCTTCCATGCCGCGTTCATGGAACTTCAGCCAGAGATCCCAATCTTCGAAACAATAGATATCCGTGGAATATCCCCCAACACGCTCAATGTCAGCACGACGAATCATCCCCAATGCATCGCCCACCGTGTTCTCCAGTAGCAGCAATGGATCCACTGCGCCGAGCGGCTTGGCGATGGGTGAGAGTTGCCACGGAATACGGGTGTTATCCTCCTCGCGAAGACACTCGAAATACGTGGTCACATAGGAAAGATAGGGACGCTCAGAAAGCAACTTGCTGCAGCAGCGGACCATATGCGGCAAGATCATATTGTCCGCATCGAGCGGTACGACGAAGTCGCCTGTGGCGATCCGGAGGCCCGCATTACGGGCATCTCCCAAACCGCCGTTCGGCTTGTTGACGATTCTCAACTCAGGGAACTCTTTTGTCGCACCGGACAGGAACTGTTTCGAGTCCTGATCGGTGGAGCCATCATTGATCAAAATAACCTCGAAGTTGGGATAGTCGGATGCAAATGCGGAATGGATGGTGTCCCGCGCATGTTCATGGGCATTGTAAAAAGGAATGATAATACTCACGCGAGGCCAAGACCTCTCGACGGTAGTCCGTCCAATCTTCCGTGGCACTCCGTGCTTAATCAGTGATTGATAGACCTCCAGCGTTTGTTGGCAATGGCGCTGTTGTTGAAATTCGAACTGTGAGGCGTGAAGCCGGCGGTTTTCGGGTTCTTTCAGGACAACCTCAATTGCTTCATGGAGCTTATGTGCTAACAGTGAAACATCCTCCGACGGAAACACACGCTCCCGCACGTCATAGTCTTTTATGATCTCGAGGATCCCCCCGCCGTCGCTGCATACGAGATGGCAGCCCGCCTGTGCCGCCTCGAGTATCACATTCGGGTAGTTATCCGCTCGAGAGGGCACTACGCAGATATCGACCGTGCCGGCCAACCATGAGCGCAGTTCTTCCCTGGGCTTCTCCGGGATGATCTTCCAGTTTGGGATGCCTTCAAGTATCCGGCTAATGGAACGAGACATCTTTGCGTCGCGCTCTGGTCCCAAGCCGTCGCTTCCGCAGAACACGAATTGCGTGTTTGGATCCAGCATGCCGGATTGGTGGAGTTTCTTTATGGCCGAGGCCAAGAGATCCTGTCCCTTTCGAAATTCAAGGCGGCCCACACAGGCGACGACGATACTTCCCATCCGGTCGTCCCTCTGGGTGTACGTGGTGCTCCCGGGGCGAGAGAAGATCGGGTAGCCGCTCCGGACAAACTGTCTCTCGATTATCGAGGATGTGTTTTTGGTAGGGCCCAACAGAAACTCGGAAGGGCTCAGGATGACGTCAGCATACTTCTTGACGTACCCCTCCATATAATTAGCATAGACCTCTTCTCGGCTAAGAAAGCTCCGCCGCTGCCATGAACAGAGATCGCTTGTAGAACCGTGAAGGTGAGTGACGAGTTTCGTGGAGGCAAATCCCACATTCGTCCGTTTGTCGCGGACGATGAAAAATGCAGGAGCAGTATGATCCGGGCATTCGATAACATCGTAGCAGTGTTGAGCATGGAGCCGTTTCATCGCCCGATAAAACCGTTCGGCACGGTGAATCACCGGGGAGCCCCATGCGTACGGGATACCATCGTCGCGCGTGATATCGTGTAGTCTGATGCCGGAATCACCAAATCTGGCCGTAGCTGTTGCCGGATCGCTTGACGCACCATCACCAAAGGATAGGTCGGTGAGAATATCGACTTCCCACTGACCGAGTTGTGCGAGGAGATGCGATGTTTCGAACACAAAAGTACTGATCCCGCTTGTCGAACACAGTGGCGAGGCGTGCGGGTAGGCAAAAAGAATCCGACGTGTCATGAACCGGACGAGTCAAGATGATGGTAGGTCATCGTCAGGCTAAAGAACAATCGTTCCGCAATGTGGGTATACGTCATTCATAGTGGATCCCAAAATGAGTACCACCAGTCCTAATTGCGCTAGGGGAATAATGGTACGCCAGCCAACTCCCAAGAGAGAGTCGATATGGCTAAGCTGGAAATCGCGCTGAACTAAATGCCATATACGTCGGCTGGAATACATCACTCGAGGTCAAACGCTGGAGGCTGTGGATAGTTAATAGACCGCAGAGCTTAAAAGGCCGCCACCTCAAGTCTCGTTCTTCCATCAGAGTAGAAAATAACAGGTGAAGGAGTGGTAATGCCGCGGAAAGTTTTTCGAAGTTCCGGCCTGTGGGACAACAAGGGACTGTTTCGTTTTTGAAGGTCAAATGGAATGCCAAACAAGCGCTTTGACGCCGTCAAAGACATCGACGGCTGGTTCTACATGGAAGACGCGATATTATTTGAAACGATCAGTAATGTGCAAGCTAAGAGTCGTATTAATGGGGACCTCTTAGAAATAGGTGCCTACCACGGCAAGAGCGCCGCATTCTTAGGTTTTCTCCTGGGGGCAAAAGAGCAGCTTGTCGTCTGCGACCTATTCGAAACTCCAGGCGCGACCGCCGAAAACCAATTGGAAAAGGAGGACTGGTACCCCCACCCTTGATAGGAAGACATTTGAACGTTGCTATCTTCACATTCACGCGCATTTACCTAGGATCCTCACTTGTCAGTCAAGTCGTGCTAAGCGTGTGGGCAATCTTTCTCGGACCTTCCGCTTCATCCATATCGATGGAAGTCATCTCTATCAGATTGTGAAGCAGGATCTTCATACGTCGTCTAAACTCTTGAAAAGGGGTGGCATTGTCGCCATCGATGACTACAGGTCTGCGCATACCCCCGGTGTGGCGGCTGCAACGTGGGAGGCCGTGTCAGCTGGCCGATTGATTCCTATCTGTATAACGCCACAAAAAATGTACGCGACGTTCGATGCGCGGAATGTCGCTTGGTTCAGGACGCTCAGAGACTGGGGTGAAGCTCAGCATGACCTCAACGTCGCGATCGACAAGGTGTGTGGCAAACTGATATTGAGGTTAAGCGGAAGGTCATCATAGGTATCCTGGAAACCCCTGATTGTTCAGACGCCCATTAGGCTAACGATTCTTCGATTCTCTGCCAGCTGTCCTAAATTGAACAGGAGAAAGATTCACTTTTCTTGCGTGTTTTTTTAGTAGGAATCAATAGTTTGGTATTGACAGCGCAACTATCCTTGCAAGTATCATAGCTCTTATGATCCTACTATCGGCCGACATCAGCGGTTGCCCTTCCTTTTATCTGCATGAGGCGGCCATGGATCTGCAAACGCCTCATTCGCCCATTTTCCGGCAACATTGAGTCTTGTACATTCCTCACGAGGATTACTCGCATGATTCTAAATGAGAATGAAAGTAAAAAACGAAATCTGACATGGTGCGAAACACAATCTGTCCGTACTACATTTGTTCCTGTATCAACGGGGTGGCCGCATGCCTGACAATTCTACAATTTCAATTGTCATTCCCGTTCACAACGGAGGGCCATTGTTTCGGCGTTGTCTAGAGAGCGTGAGTCAGCTGCATCCGCAGCCACTGGAGATCATCGTTGTGGCAGATGGGGATACAGACGGGTCGATCGATGTGGCGAGACAATTCAATACGCGAGTCGTTTGCCTTCCCTACCGGGGAGGACCTGCACGTGCGAGAAACGAAGGGGCTTCTTGCGCTCAGGGAAAGATTTTGCTTTTCATCGACGCCGATGTGGCCGTTCCACCTGATCTCCTCCACCGTGTTGCCGAGAGTTTCGACTCCGCACCCCATGCAGCCGCTGTGATGGGCTCCTATGATTGCAAACCGGCTGCACCTGGCGTGATCTCTCAATACAAAAATCTTATACACCACTACGTGCACCAGCAGTCCGCCGAGGAAGCTGCCACGTTCTGGGGAGCTTGCGGTGCGATTCGGCGTGATGTCTTCTTGGCAATGGGCGGTTTTGACGAGCGATATCGTCGTCCTTGCGTCGAAGATATCGATCTTGGGTACCGGTTGCGGGCGGCGAATTACTCACTCCGCCTCGACAAAACCCTACAGGTGAAGCATCTCAAACGTTGGACGCTCCTCTCGGTTCTGAGATCCGACATTGTTGATCGGGCATTGCCATGGACCGAGCTGATCATGCGATATCGAATCTTTCGCAACGATCTCAATCTGCGCCATTCCGATCGCCTCAGCGTCGTTGCGATCCATACGTTACTTTTGTCCATCCCTCTGGTGGCGTGGTTTCCGTCTTTGCTTATCATTCCAGGAGGCTTGGGACTTGCGCTCCTGATGCTCAACGGTCGTCTGTACCTCTTTTTTATCGCGCACCGCGGTATCGCATTCGCATTGGCCGCCATTCCGTTGCATTGGCTTTCGTTAATCTACAGCGGCATGACATTTGTGGTCGGCGCTATAAGCTATGGGCTTATACCTCGTCTCCTCGCAATTTTCTCTGGCAGAACCATACCGAAGAATCAGGTAGCCCTTAATCGGCGGCCCAGCTCCGTCATCCCTCGCCTAGGGAGTCCTGGTGGAGGTGGTGCGTGACTTCTTCATTGGACAATCATATGCAGGGCAAGGGAGGCCAAGGGGAGAATGCCGTCCTAGTGATTGGTGCAGGACCGGCAGGTCTGACGGCTGGATTGGAGTTGGCCCGGCACGGTATTAAGGCCACCGTGGTAGAGCGATCCGATAAGGTCGGCGGGATAGCACGCACCGAATGCTATAAAGGATTTCGGTTCGATATGGGAGGACATCGATTTTTCACGACATCGGAACCGGTAAGACAATTCTGGAACGATCTGCTTGGAAAGGACCTCCTCACTCGTCCTCGCTTATCTCGCATCTATTACAAACAACAGTTTTTTTTCTATCCTCTACGCCCACTGAACGTGCTCGGTCATCTCGGCCTCACTGAAACTATCCGCATCATTATCAGTTACTTCTACTGGCAGTGCTTTCCTTATCGCCGTGAGGATACCTTCGAGCAATGGGTCACGAATCGATTCGGCCAACGACTCTTCGAGACGTTTTTCAAGCGCTACACGGAAAAGGTGTGGGGAATCTCCTGCTCTGAGCTGAAGGCTGAGTGGGCAGCCCAGCGGATCAAGGATCTGTCGCTCAAGACCGCGCTCCTCAGCATGCTGTGGAGACGAAAAGGAACGATCCGCACGCTCATCGAGGAATTTACTTATCCTCGATTGGGCCCAGGGATGATGTGGAGTGCGGTGCAAGAGCGGCTCCACCAGTATGGAGCCACTGTTCGTCTCAACACGTCCGTGATCGAAATAGGTCATGATGGGCACACCATCCGAGAGATCACCGTGAGGACTCACGATAATCAGCAGTGTCTCCCGGTCTCTCATGTCATCTCGAGCATGCCGATTACCGAATTTATCGCCAAACTGCGCCCTGCACCGCCTGCAGACGTGCTTGCGGCCGCCGGCCGTCTGCACTATCGAGACTTTTTAACCGTGTGCCTCATCGTGAATCGCGAGCACCTCTTCCCGGATAACTGGATCTATATTCATGAACCGGGAGTCAAGGTAGGACGAATTCAGAATTTCAAGAATTGGAGCCCTGACATGGTGCCGGATAGTGGGAAGTCCAGCCTGGGCCTGGAATATTTTTGCCAGGAGGGAGATGAGTTGTGGTTGTTGCCCGATAGCGAACTCATCGCCCTCGCCACACGAGAGACAGCCAGGATCGGCTTGGTCCAACCCGAGGAAGTCGAGGATGGATGCGTTTTTCGTGTGCCAAAAGCTTATCCGATTTACGATTCCACGTATCGGGATGCGCTGGCAACCATCGAGCGATATGTTCAACGATTCGAGAATACGCATACGATTGGCCGAAACGGCTTGCATCGGTACGACAATCAAGACTATGCCATGCTCACCGGCATGCAGGCTGCCACGGATGTTGTTCGAGGGGAGCGCCAATCGAGCTGGAAAACCCCAGAACGCGGGGAATATCTTGAAGAGGTAAGGGAGAAGCATCCTTCGAATGAATCGTCGGGACGCGCCTAAACAGGTCTGCCACCCAGTCCATCGGATGCACATGGCGGCAACTCACAACAAAAGCCTGAAGCTTGGGATTATTGGTTGCGGCTGGGCAACCATCAACCTGCATTTGCCGGCCTTGCGCCGACTGTCGGAATATGACGTCGTGGCGATCGCCGATATGAATCTACGACAGGCTCAGGAGATCGGCAATCGTTTCGGGGTGCGGCATCGCTTTCGGGAAGCGTCGGAGCTAGTGGAGTCTCCGGCCTTGGACGCCGTCGCCATATGTGTCCCTCCCGGAGACCATGCGAGTCTAGCTATTGCCGCAATCAATGCGGGCAAGCACGTATTTATCGAAAAGCCGCTGACCCTCACGCTGGACCAGGCGGACCGACTTGTGGAAAGCGCAACGCGCACTGATGCAAAGGTCTTGGTCGGTTTCAATCTGCGGTGGCATCGGTTGGTTCGGCAGGCCAAGACCCTGCTCGATGCCAACGGCCTCGGCTCTCTTTCTCTCATGCGGACAGTCTTCACGAATAGTCTGCTGCACGACGAACGTATCGCACCGTGGCGACGAGATCGATCTTGTGGAGGAGGCGTCATCCAGGATCTTGCCGTCCACCATTTTGACCTCTGGCGCTTTCTATTAGGGACTGAAGTGCAAGAGATTTCAGTCTCCGCTTGCTCGAAGCGGTGGCAGGACGAAACAGCGGTCATTTCGGCGCGTATGGCAAATGGTGTGTTGGTGTCATCCGTGTTCGCGAGCGGAACTGGCGAACGTCATGAACTGGAGTGTTATGGCGAGGCCGGGCAGTTGCGGGTATCCTGTTACCGTTACGATGGGCTGCAACATTCCTCCAGGGATAAACACGATCTCACAGCTCGACTTGCAAACGCCGCGACGAAGGCCATGGCTTTGCCGGGCGCAATCGCTCGAATGAGGTATGGCGGTGAAATCTCTGCGTCCTATCACGCCCAGTGGCGCCACTTTCATGAATGCATACAGAACGGGGCACCTGTCGGTTGTACTGTAGAAGACGGGCGGCGCGCCGTGGAACTCGCGATCGCCGCCACAGAATCCTCTCTATCCGGACATTCCATAAGCCTGAAGCCTTGAGTGATTGGAGTACCTGGTATGAATGAACCAAAAATGCCCGAGCTGTCCGTTATCCTTGTGACGCCCGATTCATATGCAACCGTCCGAACCACGATTCGGTACCTCCTCCGACAACATGTGCTTGACCGGATGGAACTGGTGCTTGTCGCGCCGCGCGAGCAAGATCTTCGTCTGGATACCCAAGAGTTGAGTGGTTTTCTGGCCTACCAAATCGTTGAAGTGGGAAACATTCAATCCATTGCGTATGCAAATACTGCTGGAGTACGTCGGGCTCGAGCCCCGATCGTGGTGCTTGCTGAGGATCATGCCTTCCCGGCCCCTGGGTGGGCGGAAGCTCTATTGAAAGCCCATCAAGCCGAATGTGCAGCCGTTGGTCCCGTCGTGCGCAACGCCAATCCGAGAAGCATCGTGAGCTGGGCCGATCTGCTGATCGCGTACGCGCCGTGGCTGTATCCAGGACGGGCGGGACGTCTGGACCACCTCCCCGGACACAACAGCAGCTACAAGAAAGAGATTCTGCTCGCGTATGGATCGGAGCTCGAGCCTATGTTGGAAGCCGAGAGTGTGTTGCACTGGGATTTACGTCAGAAAGGCTACAACTTGCACTTGGAACCGGCGGCTCAAATCGCTCATCTCAACTTTGGACTCCTATCCTCTTGGCTGCAGGCTCAGTTTTATAGTGGGCGCGTCTTCGCCTCATCCCGGGCTCGTCCCTGGAACATCGGCAAGCGAGCCCTTTATGCACTGAGTTCACCCTTAATCCCACTGGTGCGGATGAATCGAATTGTTGGGCAGACGCGCGAATCAGGTTCGTGGAACATTGTCCCACAGGGCGTCATGCCCATGCTCCTACTTGGACTCTTTGTCAGTGCCCTTGGAGAGTCAGTAGGGTACTGCGCCGGAGCGGGGCAAGCCAGGCCTAAGCTCGCTGAATTCGAGTTTCATCGAGTTCGCCATCTCGGGGCGTATGATCCTCGGAATCAGCCGGTGTAGTGGTTTGATGCCGCCACAACGCCCAGACCCAGATTAGCATGGCGAAGGCAATTGTGACTTCCCTGAGTTCCGAGGGGATGTTATCGCGGCTCAAACGGCCCAGTAGGTTTCCATCACGAGGAATGAGAGCGGCGACCAAAAAGTACCCTTGGCTTACCCAGGGTGGAAGAGCAATCTCCAC
>DAISKX010000028.1:0-14940 GCA_036820725.1 Nitrospiraceae bacterium | reverse complement strand
CGAGCCACGGTTGCTCGTGTTGAACCTGCGTCGCGCTCCGACTGCGTCGTCGTGACCGGCAAAAAACTTTCTCTGACATATTGCGGATGTAGTACAAACTTGATACAACTGCGGCCCGTGTGTGCGCATCAGCACGTCGGCAGCAGGCGAAGCGAGTGTTGCCTCGTCGGCTTGGGCGATGTGCGGTTGCACTGAAGGGGAGTGACGATGGTACCAACGCATATGTTTTTGACGCGGGGAGTCGGGGTTCATAAAGAGAAGCTCGCTTCTTTTGAGCAGGCTCTACGAAGTGCAGGCGTCGCCTACTGTAACCTCGTCAGCGTCTCATCCATCATGCCTCCAAACTGTACGATCGTCCCGCGTAAACGGGGAGAGAAGCTGTTGAATCCGGGAGAGATCACTTTCTGCGTCATGGCGCGTTCGGAGACCAATGAACGCAATCGCCTTGTTTCCGCCTCTATTGGGTTGGCGATTCCCACTGATCGACACAGTTATGGATATCTGTCCGAGCACCATGCCTACGGCGAGACCGACGAGGAATCGGGCGAATACACCGAGGATTTGGCTGCTCAAATGCTGGCGACGACGCTCGGAATCGAATTCGATCCCAATCAAGCATGGAAAGAGCGTGAGCAGGTATTCAAAATGGGTGGAAAAATCGTCCGGACGTTGAATATTACCCAATCCGCAATCGGTCGGCCCAATCGATGGACGACGGTTGTGGCACTCGCAGTGTTCATTCCATCGGAAAACCTTCCGAAAAGTGCGAGACGTCGTTCGTAGCGTCTCTCTTCTATGGCTCTCCCAGCCGGGTGGCTCGGCCACGATCACAATTTCCTAGGTATCGAGGAACCCTGGTGCCATCCACAGCACGCGGGAGTCTACGTTCTGCCAGCTCCCTACGAGCATACCTCCAGCTATGTGTTGGGCTCGGATCGCGGGCCCTCTGCCATCCTGGAAGCCTCCCGCCAGGTCGAACTATACGACGAAACGGTCCGGGGAGAGACTTATCGGGAATGGGGAGGCATTGCTACGGCGGCGGCTCTTGAACTGGACGGCCAGGTCGATGCGGCTGCCGTGCAAGCCATCCGAAATTTCGTTCAGCCGCACGTGGGAGCAGGCCGATTTCTCGTGACCCTCACCGGTGAACATACCGGTGCCTTGGGGGCCATCCGAGCCCATGCCTCCTGTTATCCCACTATGTGCGTGGTCCAAATCGATGCCCATGGCGATCTGCGCAATGCGTACCAAGGGAACCCGTACAGTCATGCCAGCGTCATGGCGCGCGTGGTCGAAGACGGTCTGGAATTAATCCAAGTGGGGATTCGGTCGATCAGTTCAGAGGAAGTCGACCTGATCCAACAACGGAAGACGGTGACGACCTTCTTCGCGGCGCAGATTTTGGATCCTTCTGGGCCTTATGAAGGTCGGGCAGCGCGCTGGATCCCCGAAGTCGTGCAGGCCTGTACAGGCCCGGTCTATCTCACCTTTGATTGCGATGGACTCGATGCGTCCCTGGTTCCTGCGTTGGGGACTCCTGAGCCCGGCGGATTAGGCTGGTATGACACGCTCGCCCTTATTACGGCGTTGGCCAATGGACCGGGGATTGTCGGCATGGACATCAGCGAGATTGCGCCCATCGAGGGTTTTGTCGCGCCGCAATTTAGCATCGCCCGGTTGATCTATCGGATGCTTGGTCGCATCAGGGCAGGTCGTCGCGCACACTGACCCGCAAAGCGTCGTTCGTGAAGCGTATCTCGTCGCTTGAGAGATAAGCGCCGATGGCATATGGCGTATAGGCGAGGCTCGCAAGGAAACGAACGTCCATCACTCCTTGGTCTCCTGGTGCAAGCTATCGCATCAACTCTTTTAGCCGTTCTCTTCGTGTTTCCCATAACCATCAGCCGTGTGCTCTCTCAACCGGACGACCATGCGAATTAACAAGTTTTTTACTCAACAAGGAATTTGCTCACGGCGAGACGCCGACCGTCTGATTGAAGATGGACGAGTGACGATCAACGGTCGCATCGCCAAGTTGGGAGACCAGATCGGTCATCATGATGCGATTGCTCGTGACGGGCAGATCCTTGAATGGGGCAACACACCGGTCTATATCCGATACCACAAACCAGTCGGCGTGACGTCGACCACTGAATCTCACGTGTCACGAAACATCATCGACGAAGTGCAGCATCCGGCTCGCATCTTTCCCATCGGACGCTTGGACAAGGATTCCTCCGGACTCATCCTCCTGACAAACGACGGGGATGTCGTCAATGCGATTCTGCGCGCCGAACACGGCCACGAGCGTGAATACCATGTAGAAACCGATCGGCAAATTGACGCGTCTTTCTTGGCACATATGGCCGGCGGTGTGGAAATTCTCGGCAAGACGACACGGCCATGCGTGGTCAAGGAAATGGGCCCTCGGAGCTTTAGTATCGTGCTGACGGAGGGTCGTAATCGGCAGATTCGACGGATGTGCCAGACGCTGGGGTACAGAGTGGTCACGCTCCACCGAGTCCGTATCATGCACATCTCGGTGCAGGGCCTGGCCTCCGGCGAGTGGAAAGACCTTACCGAGGAAGAAAAGACGCGGTTGTTTATGGAGGTGGAAAGGCCGGCGCGGCGGTGAAAGCAGCTCCTGATTCGGAACGAGAGTTTATCCGGCGATACCGGGAGATTTATCGTTCGTCAGCCTCAACCTCTGTGCGGGATTCTGCTCGGTTTCGCGACGGGTTGGCGGAACCGGTTCCACCTCCGGCTTTGGCCGACGAGCAGGACGGGTAATAAAAAGATTCAACAGGGCGATGAAAAAGCTACCGCCCACGAGCGTGGCGCTGGTGGTTCGGATGGTTTTGGTTCCATCGTCACGCATATCCCCGGCTACCTCGGCAACGGTTTCAAGCAAGCGATCCAGTGCCAGACTGACTTGGATGATCTTCGCGCCGCCGTTGTCGGCGGCGTGGATCTCCGCTTTTCGTCTAAGCTCCGCGGTTTCTGCCGGAGAAGACGCGTTCCATTCCTGCGTCAACAGCTGAATGGTCTTGCTGGCTGCATGAAAATATTGATCCAGGCTTTCCTTCACGGATTGAATGTCTTTTTCTTCGCTGCGGCCGCTCCGGGACACGCGGAGGCTTGCGGCAGCGTAGCGATCGACGGCGTGCTGAATGCGGGCTCTCTGGGCAGGTAACGAGTCGGTGATGCGTTCGAAATCTTTTTTGCTCTCCGCTTCTAGCGATCGAATAATCGTACTCCGATACCGCATCGCATCAGCGGAGATGTGAGCGAGGTCCACAGCGCCGAGTGTATATTCGGCATGGTTGATTCTCAGGTCCTGGTCGATATGGCTTAATGCCTGGCCACTGATCCATCCCAGCCCTGCAATCAGAATACTGATTGTTAATTGCGGGGTGCCAGGCCAGGTGAATCGGAGCCGAGATCCTATTCCCACACATGTCTCCCATTCTTAACAGGCGCCCCTATGGGCAGCGGGTGTCCGGTCTTAGTGTAGCAGAACCGGATTCCGGAAAGAAGCCGAGGGACAACCGGCCCGGCCACACCGACCTTCCTTGATCTCCGGATCGGCAACGAGACTGGCGGGCTACAATACGGGAGGGTCGAGGAGAGCTGATTTCCGAATCCTGAACGGACGGTATTCCGCGCCGTGGACGCATCGACATTGCGCAGGTCGATGCTCAATCGAGAATGATGCGGCGGTCTACATGCGGAGTGAGGTTCGGATCGTTGGACACAAAAATGACGGACCACGGCTCTTCTTTGCTGCAGAGCCGTCTCAGAATGGATTCCCGCATCGCCGGCTGCATGTTGTGCAGAATCCCGTCAAAAATGAGCAGTTGCGGCCGGCCAAGGATGGCTCGTGCCACAAGGATGCGAAGAATGTGGGTGGGAGCAAAAACTTTTCCCGGTGTGCGGACATGGGTCTTCAGGCCGTGAGGGAGCGAATCCACTTCTTCTTCGAGTTCTGCGAATCTGAGCGCCCAGCGCACATCGCTGTACGGCACGTAGGATCGACCCAGGACAATATTGTCTTCGATCGTTCCCTCAAAGAGTGACAATTGGGAATCGAGGACGAATCCGCGGAATCGATTGACGGCATCCAGATTCAGATGGCGCAAGTCGACACCGTTATAACGGATGACCCCCGACGTCGGCGATTCCAGTCCTGCCAGGATGCGGGCTAACACGGTTTTGGTGACAGTCGTTCCCGCATAAATCCCGACCTTTTCTCCCGGGGTGACTTCCAAGTTGAAGCTTTCGAATACGGAGACGCCGGTAACCTGTGCGACACTCACATCCTTGCAGGTGACCCTGATCCCATGAATGGTGGGGTCGGGGAGGGGGATAGAAAGGGTCGCGGCGTCCTGGTCCTTGGGCAGTGAGAACAGAAAGTCCAGTTCGGTCAAGGCGGTCATGAAATAAAAGATATGTCCCATGCGCTTGACCACTCCGTCGAAACTCATGAGGATACCGCTGACCACGACTTCCGCTGCCACGAATTGGCCGAGTGTCAGCTGTCCGATGCCGAGCAACCAGCCTGCCGTCGCAATCAGTCCACTATGGGCCAGCGCCTGCCATCCCAAGGATCCGATGTATTGCCGGATCAAGACGGTAAATCTCGTGCGCCGGGCTCCGATATATGTGTCGACGAGTTGATCGGTCTTGTCGATCAAGAGCGATTGGCTGTCGGTCGACTTGAAATGCAACAGGTTATAGGAAATCTCCTGCAACCAATGAAGCGTGGCGTATTTGGCGTGAGATAAATCCAAATCTGCCTTGAGTCCTCCATGGCTCATCAAGAAGAACACGACCATGAAGCCGGCGACGAGGAGCGCATTGTACAGAATGAAATAGGGGTGATAGAACACCAGAATGGTCATGCCGACGGCGCCCCCCACCACGACGTTGATCAAGTCGACCAACAGAACGGACATCGCCCGTTGCATGAGGATCGTTTCGATAAAATAATTCGCATATCGGGGTTTGAAACCCTGGAAACGCAAATGCGGCAATTGCTGCGTCATCGCAATGGCGACCCGGGCAAATATCCTTCGCTCGAGCACCTCGACCGAATAATATTGCAGCGCTCTGAACGCACCCACCAAGAGGAGGCCGAGGACCATGACGGCCGCAAGCGTGACGATCGTGATCGGCTGAATGGCGAATGCAAACGTATTGACGAGTTCCTGGACTGTTAATGGAACGATGAGTGCAAACAGCCCGATGGCGAGAGAGTAGGACAACACGAGCCCCAGCACGTGCCGTTCGAGACGAAAAAGGAGCCCGAGATAACTCAGACCATTCTGAAAAAGATTGGAGTGACTGTCGGGTTCGGTTTGTGACATGTTGCCCATGCCGAGATACACCCGATCGCATTCCCCTCGGCTGCTAATTGCCGGGGATTCTTACCTACGCCGCGGATCCTTCAAACCCTATCAGAGCGCCGTCACAAATTCCACTATTTCGATATGTTAGCGCCGATTCTGTAGTTCACCGGGACCGCCGTGGGAACCGCTTTTGCCCATGTCCCTCTTGCCCATTGATAAAACGCGAGCGCCTTTTGATAGTCCGCCTTGGCGCGAACCAAGTGAATCTCCGAGTCAACGGAATTGCGCTCGCGAAGATTCACGAATAAGACACTGGTCGCACCCATTGAAAAGCGGAATCGCTCGCCGTCCTCCAGGGTCTTCGCCATCCGTAACGATTCCGCCGCGGCGGCAACCCGTTCTTTGGCCCGCTCAATGGCGGAGAGGGCGTTGTCCACATCCACCGTCACTTGCTGCTCCCGATACCTCTGAACCAGCACCAGTCGATCGGCGTGCGCTTGCGCTTCCAACACTTCTCCCCGGCTTCGTCGCTGCAGGATCGGAATCCTTAGTTCGACGCCGAACCTGTATCCCAACCCCAGGACAAATTTCTCGGGATTTCTGGCCGGTGCGGCCTCGGCATCCAAGCTCGGCAACAGATTATTCTTGGCCAGTTCCAGGTCGATGTTATTGACTTTCGCCTCGATGTCGATTTCCCGTATTTCCGGACGATCCATTTTGGCCTGGACTTTATCTGCGCGCACGGTCTCCGCCGAGGGCACGACGGCCAATGGGGGAAAATCAGGCGCACGCTCAAGTTTTGGCATGGTGGGCACATGGTTTTCCCAAAGGAACATGGACAACTTATATTGCTCCTGTTCAACCGCCCGTTGGGCTGCGATGGCAACCTCCCGGCGCCGTTGTACCTCCTGGTTCGCTTCCACGACGTCCAATGGTGCGACAGCTCCCGCCTTGGCACGGCCCTCGACTTGCTTATACCGGTCATCGGCGACGGCTAACGCGCGCCGCTGGACATCGGCCAACTTCACCATGGCGACCCAATCCCAAAATTGAGTCGCGGCGGCGAGAAATAGGTCTTGCCTGGTCTGCGAGATTTTCACTTCTGCTCGGGGGTCCGCCAACTCGGAGCGTTGCAGTTCTGCATTCTCCGGGTTGACCATGAGCCCTCGAAGCAACGGAAAGAATCCGCCCACGAGCCATTGATTATTGCCGTTATTGAAGCCCAGGTCAGGAATCCGGGCCGGGCCGTTGATAACCTCACGGATACCGGCACTCCCCCGGAATCCCCAGGGGTGACGGGCTTCGATAAGGGTATCGTTGAAGCCGACAGAGCGGGTTTCTTGCGGCCCGCTGCTGGGAATGAATCGTTCGATTTCGGTGTCGTTGATGAGGGTCGGTTCGAACGCGCCCAGGGCCTTGAGCATCTTTCCACGTGCAGCCAGTTTCTCGGTCCCTGCACCTTTCAGGAGAGGATGTGCACGGTCGATCCACGCCAGTATCTCATTGATCGAGAGAGGAATCGGCGGCAACGGTTTCCCCATTGTAAGATCGTCAGCCGCGCTCGCGGGAGTCGGAGACCCCGCCAGCAAGATTCCCGCAAGCAACACGAAATACACCACTCTCTTCATAGGACACACTCCTTTCTAGGTCACGGGAAACAAAAAGGGAACAGTAGCGTGGATACCCATTGAGAGAACGAGGGCAAGAGATTACTTTGCTCCGCGCCCGGTTTTGGGCAGCAGCGTATCGATCAGGCTAGGCGGCCTCTCCTGATAGTCGGGGGGGAAGAGGTTAAACCTGCGCCAGAGTTCATACCAAAGGGGAACGCGGTTCAGAACCACCCATCCCATCGCTTTGGTTCCCTGGCGCACATGCTCCTGAGGAGGCCAGGGCCGTTCCTTCGTATCGGGAATAACCCAGAAGCGGAAATTGCCCTTGCCGTCATCGACTTGATCGACGACCTTGATCACTCCGCCATAGGTGCCGGCCATGAGTTCAGGCCAGGCCGGAAGGGGAATGGCCGGAATGCCATAAAACAGAACCCGGACTTTGCGGCCGACATTGAGTAAGGGCGCGTCCAAGCCGTCGGCCACCATCTCAATTGCCTTATCGGTGCTGGTGGGTGAAATCCGGAACAATTTCTCACCCGGTCGCACCGTCTCCCCGATGCCTGCTTGCGACATCCTGACCATGGTGCCGTCAATGGGGGCCACGATGCGGCTGGCATGTCTTCGTTGGATGGCGTTGGATTGTCGAAGGGAGACATCGGCCAGTTGGTCGGTGGCACGGGCAGATTCGGCCACCGCGGCATCACGAGACGCCTCGGCCTCGATCAGCCTCTGCAAGACTTCGGCGCTCACTTGATCGCGCCCGAAACTCGAGGCCTGCATCGATTGCTCGGCGGCTTTTACATTGGCGAGTGCGCCACTCAGGTCCGCTTTTGTTCCGATCGCCGCTTGGATGCTGACCTCCAGTTCCCGTTGCGAGACGAGTCCTTGGGCGGCCAGCTGCTTGTTGCGGTCGACGTTGAGTTCGGCGGTGGCCACGGCAATTCTCGCAGCCTCTGCCTTTTGATACGCTTCCCGGACTTTGCTGTCCGCTTCCAGCACACGGGCGCTTGCCGACGGCACGGCGGCCTTCACCAGGTTCCGCATTTCGTTAATGCGTTTGTCGAGTTGCTCGGCCCTGGCGATGGCGGCTTTCCGGGTTTCCTCCAGAGCCTTCTTGCGTTGCTCAAGAAGAGCGAGCAAATCGGGGGCCATAAAACTCGGGTCGTAATCGTCCAATTCGAGAATGATGTCACCCTGTTTGACGCGAACGCCTTCAAGAATATGCCATTTCTTGATGCGGCCCGTAATCTGGGCCTCGACATTCTGCGGGCGTTCATAAGGGGAGTAAGCCGACAACTGACCGGTCACCGTGATGGTTTGGGTCCACGGCACGAACGCGATGACAAGGATAAAGAGAACAACGAGTTTGATGGCAAGGCGGGAGGAGAATCGCAGTCGTTCAGGTATCTGAACGGCTTCCCAGGATTGAAGCTTAGTGGTCGTGGCCAGGTCGTCGACGGCGATCTCGTCCAACCCGGAGGGGCGCCTTATGAGGGACCTGACTTTCGTCTTGAGTCCGTCTCCGAAGCGCTGCACCCGTTCCTCCAAAGACTCGTCTTATGTGAGGGAACTGCTGCCATCATAGTGGATTATGATACGGGTGGTCAAATGAATGCCGTTCCCTTTCGCGCTTGACCGAGTGTCGCGGAACGGCTAAGGTCTCGGCCCATACGAACCTCTTCCTGGAGGAGAGAGAAATCATATGAAAAAACCAAGGGGCCTGCGCGGGCCATTGGTGGGTGTGGTTGGCGGCAGCAAGTCCGATTTTCCGATATTGGAGAAGGCGGTTGCCCTACTTAATGAGCTGGATATCGCCAACGAACTATTGGTGGTCTCGGCTCATCGAACGCCTGATCGTTTGTTCGCATATGCCGAGCAAGCCGAGGAGCGGGGAGTGACCGTCATCATTGCGGGTGCAGGAGGTGCAGCGCATTTGCCCGGTATGTTGGCGGCGAAGACTTACATTCCGGTCATCGGAGTTCCCATTCCAACCGATAATTTACGTGGGCTTGACTCGCTCCTGTCTATCGTTCAGATGCCACGGGGAATCCCGGTCGCGACCGTGGCCATTGGCGGAGCGGAGAATGCCGCGCTGCTGGCCGCACAGATCCTCGCGATACGACATCATCGTATCCGTACGCGCATCGTAGGATTTCGAGACGAGCAGACGCGATCGGTGCTCGAGTTGCAGGACGATTCCCGCCTCATGCCTCCTTTTGCTTCGACCGGGACCACAACGTTGCGCAAGAAGCCGAAGCGATCATGAACTCGGTCGTGGAGTCAGGGGCTGTCTTGGGGGTTCTTGGTGGGGGGCAATTGGGAGCAATGTTCACAGCGGCCTCCCGGCGTTTGGGATATCCTGTTGCGGTGTGGGACCCTGACCCGGACGCCCCCGCTCATCGTCTAGCCGACTATTCCTTTCCCAATTCGTTTGATGATAGCGCCGCGTATGAACGATATGCCGCCTTAGTCAGGGCCGTCACGTATGAGTGGGAAAATGTTCCGTTGCTCTTGTGCGAGCGTCTGGAGCAGCGCATAACCGTGCGGCCATCGAGTCGAATTTTGGGTGTTATTCAAGACCGGGTAGAACAGAAGAGTTTCTTGCGCGCACATCATCTCCCAGTTCCTGCTTTCAAGGCAGTGAGCTCGGTGGATGAGTTCGAAGTCGAAGAAGACCTTGGCTATCCCTGCATCTGTAAGACAGCGAAGGCCGGTTATGACGGGAAGGGACAGTGGAAAATTGGCAGCCGTGACCATCTGCGACTGGTTCAAACCGAACTGCGATCCACAGCACGACCCGGCGCACGTTGGATTGTTGAACAGTTTCTGGAATTTGATCGGGAGCTCTCCCTCCTGGCTGTTCGAGGAGACCAGGGTGGTGTCCAGGTGTATCCGCTCGTGGAGAATATTCACGAAAATGGGATCCTACGCCAAAGTATTGTCCCTGCGCGTGTGTCTCCCCAGGTGACGACAGCAGCGACGGCATTGGCGGCACGTGTCGTCTCAGCTCTCGATGGGGTGGGCATATTTTGTGTTGAACTTTTTCTCATGAAGGACGGTGAATTGTTGATCAATGAAGTGGCGCCACGGCCACACAATTCCGGGCATTACACGCTGGATGCCTGTACGGTGTCTCAATTCGAGCAACAGGTACGGTCTGTGTGTGGACTGCCGCTTGGTGAGGTCCGCCTCCTCAGTCCCGCCGTCATGCTGAATCTGATCGGTGATGAAATTACGGCCGTGCGTAGACAACCGGACCTGACCGAGTGCCTCGACATCCCGGGGGCCATCTTACATGTGTATGGAAAACGAACGGTGCGGCCTCGGAGAAAAATGGGCCACCTCACATTCGTCGCACCTCTCCAGAACGTGGCTCTGGCACGAGCCAGGGAGTTTCGGTCCAGGTTGATGGCCGAAGGTGCGCCCTTGCCTCATCACTAGCCGGTTTTCCTGATCGGATTCGCACTACGTTCATTTCTACCCTGGCCCTGATCCAACCCATCGGCCGATCGGCTCTGCGTTCGTTTTTGTTAGCCGGTGAAGGGCATTTGTTCAGCTTTGGCGTGTCGTCAGACGCGTCCTCAGGCAGCCACGCCAGTTTCTGAAGTTGACATCGGTATGAGACTTGCTGTGGAAGGGAACACCACTACCACCCAGGTGTCTCCCGCGTGCACGCTGCCTCTCCGTCAGAAATCTTACATGATCACAAGGCTCCTCCCGTAACGACCAAGGGGCTCGGAAGGCTGTTGCTGAGTGCACGCTCACGTACGATTTTGCTCCAGACGTTGGTCGGCATCATCGTGTCGTACGAATTGTTGTTCGGAACGGAGATGATCCTCGGTCGAAGTGCAAGTCACCTCCTCACCGGGGCGTTTGTGCTGATCAGCGCAAGCATCATGCTGATGCCGAAAGCGGCTCTCGAAACTGCCTGGTGCTCCGGCGGGCTGATTGCACTCAATACCGCTCTTGTCACGGCCGCAATTTACCTGTCTGGCAGCGCAAGTTCGGAACTGTACGTGACATATTTTCTCGTCATGCTCATTGCGTCTTCGATGCGGACTCTGGGACATATGCTGGGTCTGTCCTTGATCGTTTGCTTCGGTTATGGAGTCCTGGTATGCCAGGCTGCCCTCGAGGCGGAACAAGTCTCTGTAGGACGATTGCTGGGTATTCCCGTGCTTCTTGTCATGGCGGTATTCTATGGATTGATGCTCGAAACGGCGGCGGTTGAGCGGCAGCGGAACAGCAAGCTCAACGACAACATGCGCCATCTACAACAAGCGGAGGAGACGCTGGCGGAAAAACGAGTTGAATTGGAGAGTCGCGTCAAAGGGCTCAAGAAAGGATTATCCCGTGCCAATCAGGAGATTCGTCAAGGTGTACTGGAACGTCAGGGGCTGGAGCGCCGATTACGCGAAGCTCAAAAACTCGAAACAGTCGGTCGTCTCGCATCCGGTATCGCCACGGAATTCAACCAACTGTTGGCTGTGATCGGCAATCAAACCGGAATCATGTTCTCAAAGATGAAACCGGAGGATCCTCTTCAAAGTCCGGTCGAGGAAATGTTTCGGAGCGGTGAACGCGCGGCGCTACTGACGGCACGGCTGTTATCGCTGCATGAGCAACATGAAAAGATTCGTCCAAAGATCTATCTTGGCTCTGTCTGTCTAGATCTAGAGGATGTTCTCCGCGGACTCCTTCCCCAGCATATTGCGCTGCGTGTCGTCGTTGATGCAGTACCGGCAATGATTGAAATGGATCGAGATCATCTAGAGAACATTATTCTGCATCTGGTGGCCAATGCGCGCGACGCGATGTCGGTGGGCGGATGCGTGACCGTTGAGGTCGGGATTGTCACCGGAGAGAAACTGCCGGCTGAGGAGCTTCAGAACAATCGGACGCAAGGCATGGTGATGCTCGCGATCAGCGATACGGGTCCGGGCATGAGCCATGACATTCAGTCTCAGATGTTCGAACCGTTTTTCTCTACAAAGGTGACGAATACGGGACTCGGGTTGACGCTCGTTCATGGCATGGTCCGGCAACACGGAGGAACGGTCGACGTGGAGAGTCATCTTGGCCGGGGAACCACCGTCCGCGTCTTTTTCCCTATCGAACAGGCCAACAGTCCGATACATCATCGCGGAGAGTCAACTGGACCGGTGTCGCATGAGCATGAAACGATTCTTATTGTGGAAAGCGATGAAATCGAGCGAAAGCTGGCCGTTGCCACGTTGAATCGTCACCGGTATAGCGTGCTTGAGGCGGAGTCATCGGTACAAGCACTCATGGTCGCCCAGCAACATTCCGGACCTATTCATTTAGCCGTCAGCAATTTGTCCATGGAAGACATCAGCGGCCGGGAGTTGGTAAGACGTCTCGTCGTGCATCATCCGAAGATGAAGGCTCTATTCGTATCAGGGTTCACGGATGAGACTATGGCGCGTCACCGCTTGAATAAACGATACTGCCTCCACAGGCCGTATCGTCAGCATGATTTGACGGAGAAGATCGGCGAGCTCCTTGCAGGATAAAAGGATGCTGTCCTATCTCATTATCACCAGCGCGTCTCTCTGTGAGGAGCAAAAAATCGGATATCCGAACGTTTGAAGAATCGGATCAGCAGCATTCCCGCCGCAAATCCTCCGACATGAGCAAAGAAGGCGACCCCGCCTCCTTGGGCGCCCAAGCTCGCTCCGCCGCTGAATACCTGCATGACAAACCATAGTCCGAGGACGACACCGGCCGGCACATATGTGGTCCCGACATAAGGTGCCAGTATCAGCACGCGGGCCCGCGGGAACAGGAGCAGGTAGGCTCCCAGTATGCCGGAGATTGCGCCGCTCGCGCCGACCATCGGGATAGCCGAAGCGGGATCGATGACTGCATGAGTCAGCGCTGCACAGACCCCACAGACCACGTAGAAAATGATGAACCGCGCGTGGCCCATGACATCTTCGACGTTATTTCCAAAGATCCAGAGGTACAACATGTTGCCGAGCAGGTGCATCCAGCCGCCGTGCACAAACATGCTGGTCAGCAGCGTTGCATAGGCGGGAATGTGTACCATGTTGGATTGGAGCGTCGGGTGCCCGAGCACCATAGCGGGAATCGCGCCGTACTGAAACACGAAGCGCTCTTCCGCGCCGGGAGGCAGGAAGCTTTGGTAGATGAATATCATCACACAGGTGCCGATCAATGTGACGGTGACGAACGGGGTGATTTCGGTGGGATTGTCGTCGTGCAGCGGCAGCATAGAACCGATACCTATGTGGATGCGCTAAGGCTGGATGGTGGGCCGGGGGAGTCTTGGATCATCAGGGAGCGAGCCCCCCGGCAGGAGGGGAATCGAAAATCCCGCTGCATGAATGTGTCCTCCCCCTCCGAAGACAGCCGCAATGGCTCCGACGTCGGTGCCGTCCTCTCGTGACCGCATGCTGTAATACCGTCGGCCATTCCGATCGTGCCAGATCAGGCAAAAGGGATGATCAGCGGACAGCCGTTCCCCGATCTGGCTGGTGAGCACAGCGCTCTGCACGGCAGGAACGGTGGCACCTTCGAAGGTGACCAGACTCGCGAGCGCCGACAGCTTCGTGACGAGCTCATTTTCATAGCGAAGAATGGCTCGTCCTTCCCCTTCAAGTTCATCCTGCCGAAAACGATCCCACAGCTGGAAATCAAACGGATAGGATGCGAGGGCGGCGCTGATCTCGCGGCTGTGAGGCAGCATCCAATGCCACAGGTCCTTATCTTGAACGTATCGCAACAACCATGGGGCGGGCGCGTCGTGGGCCCAGTCCCATGCGAGGACGGCTCCGGACCGGTTCTGGTCAAAATACGCGAATGGAAGACAGGCCAGCGCTTGCTCGGCGGTGATGTGATGGTCCAAGACAAGAAGACTCGTCGCCTCTTTCGCAATCCCTTCAAGGACCGGTCGCGCATAGCTGAAATCGACGATGACGACACGCTCGCCACGTAGATCCTTGGGACGAGGTTCCCCGTGTTTCACGGGGAGAAACCGGACCTCAGGAAACCGTTTCCAAATGGCCCAGGCTGCACCGAATCCGTCGGCGCACTCCGCATGGTAGAGGACCAATGTCGGATCTTCAGGAAATATGTGGCGGCAGTCGGAAATGCTCATGAGCACAGCAGCATAGCATGAGAGATATTCATGACAAAAGGGAGGAACCAGCGAGGTGGCTGGGCAAGTCCACCTGTGGAAGGGGTTTGTCTATTCCGGCAACCGGTTCAGGTGATCGATCAGCTGGCGTAGTCGCCCTGCGTTCCGTCGATTAAATGAAAAAACTATCCGAGAGTAATCCTTCAACCCCGGCTCCTCCAATTCTTCCGGAAGCGGACCGCGCTGTTCAAAGGTGCCTCCCGTCAAGAGATCTTCAAAGCGAGTGTGAAGTTCCGTGAGCTGCTCCCCTGAAATCGGCGTCCTGACTCGGATCACGAGCTGGCGTCCCACAAACCGGAGGGAATGATAGCGTTTGTAAAATGTGCGTATTTCATCCACTGCTGATTCGACATCATTGACGATTCTGAAAAGACTCAGATCTTCTTCGTTGATCAGCCGGCGCTTGAGTAATTGATCCGTGACAAACGAATACCAGGCGTTCCAGTAATCACACCCTTCGGCTTGCAAGCACACGATCGGTTTGGGATCGCTCTTGCCGGTTTGGACGAGCGTGAGAATCTCAAACCCTTCGTCGTGGGTTCCAAAGCCGCCTGGGAAGAGAGCGATGGCGTGGGACTCTTTCTGAAACATCAACTTGCGGGTGAAGAAGTATTTGAACGTCACGAGCTTTGGATCGTCGGCGATGACGGCATTGGCGCCTTGCTCGAACGGCAGCATAATGTTGACGCCGAAGCTATGCTCGCGTCCGGCTCCTTCCTGCGCGGCGCGCATGATCCCATCTGCACCACCGGTGATCATCATATAGCCTTCTTGAACCATCCGGCGGGCGAACTCCACGGCC
>DAISKX010000027.1:0-15041 GCA_036820725.1 Nitrospiraceae bacterium | reverse complement strand
TCTTCGAGGAGCGCTACAAGCAGATGATCGACTATATGTATGGTCCCGGCGACTATGGTGTCTTCCATATCCAGGTCTACAACGGTCAGGGGCTCAATGCGCAAGAGGCCAATGCGGACAAACATGTCGGCGCGCGATTATCCTGGCCGTTCGAGCTGCCCGGCGGAAGGCTGTTTGAAGTCGGTATGAACGCGATGCATGGTCAATTCGTCGTGAATCATGGCACGGCGGCCGCCGGAACGACGCTATTTTCATTCAATGAGAGCGGCAACACCGGCGCCAGAAGCTACCGGGACGAACGACTGAATTGGTACATCTACTGGCCGCCTCAACCCTGGGGTTTCATTGCGGAGTACTCAGTGGGACGAGGTCCTGAACGGCAATCCAATGGCCGCGTGTCGAACAGCTCGCTCCGCGGTGGATATGTGCAAGGGCATTATCAATGGAAATACTCCGATGTCGCGTTGGCAAACTTCTATGCTCGCTACCAGGAATACTATGGTGGTCTTAAATTCGCGACCGGGGCCCCGAGAGACAACATGAAAGAGCTCGAGATCGGTATCGCGTGGCAGCCTGATCCCCAGTGGGAATTTACGACCGCCTACACCTTCACGGAACGAGCGAACACGGTCATGACTGATCCGGGCACAGCCACAGTCCCGGGACGACAATTCGACGCTTACGGCAACCTGCTGCGCTTCCAAGTGGTCTGGTTCTGGAATTGAGACAGCCGACTTCCCAGGCCTTCTGTCCTGCCGATTATGGCTGATCCGAGCTACGACAGATCAGATCATGCTTTGGCAAGGAGAGCTATGTCGACAAAGCGAGTTCTCGGAATGAGCCTCTCTCTCACCCTGCTCTGCCTGATGGTGATCTTAAGCGGGTGGGTCGGACCCAATGTTTCAACTTCCTTCAATCCCTGGATATCGGATCCAGTGATTGCCAAGACGGCGCGTGTGCATCCGCTGGCAGCAGTGATCGGATCCGTCACCCTGGGAGAGCGGGTCTTTGTCGCTCCTGCCGCGTCCGTCCGCGGGGACGAAGGACAGAATATTTATGTGGGAGATGAAAGCAACATACAGGATGGCGTCGTCATTCATGGCCTTGAAACATTTGAGAGCGGGGAAGAACTATTCGATAACGAAGTCGAGATCAATGGAACAAAGTTTTCCGTGTATGTCGGCAAACGTGTCTCCCTGGCCCATCAATCTCAGGTCCACGGTCCGGCGAAAATTGGGAATGACACCTTTATCGGGATGCAGGCGCTCGTCTTCAAGTGCGAATTGGGTGACCGTGTTGTGGTGGAACCGGGTGCGAAAATCATCGGTGTGAAGATCGAATCCGAGCGCTACGTGCCGGCGCTTGCGATCATAACCAAACAGACCGACGCGGATGCCCTCCCCCGCATCACGGATGATTATCCCTATAAAAACTTGAACCAGGCGGTGGTGCACGTCAATACGCAGCTTGCCGCTCCCAGCTATCCTAAGCACGCCGCCAGCGTTCGGTGATCTCCCATTCTCACCGAACGCTTTGTCCTGAGGCGATCACAAGACCACCCTTCCTCCACCAAATATACGAGCCTATGGATTCCGCCATTGAAGGCCGCGGCCGTTTCAGAGAACAGGAGGTGGCTGTGGGAAACGGGATCGGGTCACGAAGCTCGGACTACCGGCGATAGGGCGAGAAACGAAGAAACCGGTGAGCTGACTATCGGCCGGAAGATGCCCCGGTAGGCCGGCTCGGAAGAGATCTGTCCTGCATATCGACACCTGCCGATAAACGGCTCAAATCCAAGACAAGAAGCTTGGAGTCATCGACGTAGCCTTCGTATTTCTCCTTTCCCTGCACCTGTGCATTCGGGATGCGGGCATCCGGAGGACTGAACTCGGCGGTGAACTTGAATCGCGAGATGGGCAAGAGCGGCTGATCGCTCGTATCGATCGAACTCGTGTTTTCGTATTGGACACCATATGGAGAGGTATGGGCGTTGGCAAGAATCAGCATCAGATAGCGGCCTCGCACGAACAACCCCCCGGAGGTGATCACTTGGCCGCGGGTCACATCGTTTCTCGTCAAATAAAACGTGACGATGTCTTTGGGGGACGCTTTACCCAAGGCGAGGGACAAACGAGTAGCCAGGTCGGGGATATCCATAGGAAGAAACGCCGGCGCTGCTTCTTGGCCGGCAAAGTGACCGAATCCGCCGACGATGTCTCTCGCTCGTGCCCGGACGCCCCGCAATACAACGGTCATCTGTTCAGGAGTGATCGTCGCCGGGTGACTGTGCCCTTCCCCGGACCGGGGATCGAATTTCAGCCAGATGGCTTGGGACGGTTCCTGATGAATGACAATAGGTTGGGGATCGCTGGCGCATCCGGTGAGGGCGGAGGCTATGACGATTGCTGCGAGGGCCAGAACAGGTCCGCTCATCGCTATCACTCGTGGTCAGATTCTCCAAAGCGAATGGTGCAAGTTTAGCTAAACTGCTGGAGAATGGAAAGGCTCGCGCCGGCAGCAGATGTTGCCGGCGCATATGTCAGAGCTGACCTTACTGTTTACCGTCCTGAGTTTGTGCGGAGAGTAAGAACCCGTTCAGAATCTGCAGATTCTTTGCGACGTGATTCTCTGATAAAGGATAGTATCCGGCCCTGGTCACGGTCTCTTGCCCTTCACGGCTGTTGATGAAGCTCAAGAACGCCAGGATCTGTGGCTCGAGCGCCTGGTCGGGTGCCTTTTTCGCATAGAGATACAAGTGACGCGCCAACGGATAAGACCCATCCAAAGCAGATTCGGGACCAGGCGCGACAAAAGCCATGCCGCCCTTTGACGCCAAGGGCACCACTCTGACGGTCGATGCCTGGAAGCCCGTTCCCGCATAACCCATGGCTAATGGATCGCGACTGACCTCCAGAATCTCGCTTGCCGATCCTGGTGTTTCCTTGATCGCCGGGTTCATGGTCCCATCGAGCAATGCTTCATGGATAAAGAAGGTCCGCGTCCCGGATCGCTTGTCTCTGCCGTATAAATTGATGGGCTGTGTCCCCCACGCATTCTCGATGCCAAGATCTCCCCACTTCGTAATCGCATGAGGAAGACCGCGCTTCCGATCCTTGCTGAAGATCCCGTCGACCTGTTCCATCGTCAGACCATGCACTGGATTATCACGGTGCACATAGATCGCAACTGCATCCATTGCGATCGGAACTTCGGTCGGCTCGAAACCGTACCGCGCTAGAAAATCCTCCCGTTCGGCAGAGGTCAGTGCCCGTGAGGACGCCAAAAGCGCCACACTGCCCGAGACATGATGCCCCAGATTTTTCGCGTCTCCCCGTCGGATCGTCGCCTGATCTTGGATAAACCCGCGCAAGGCTGCGTCGGATCCCCCTCCCTGCACCACGCTCTTCACGGCTGGTTGCCAGTTCTTGAAAGCCGCCAACAACTTCACCATGAGGGGTTGCATGGTGTCCGAACCGGCGATGGCGAAATTCCCTGATACACCAGGCTGGGAGGTATAGGAGGTAATGCTGTTCGCCGCCAATTGAGCTCCGACAGTGGAGGTTTCAGCTTGACCGAGTCCAGCCAATCCGATCCCCACCATCGTCACTGTCAATGCTGCCAGTCGCCACGTTTTGCTCCAGCGAGAATGAGTCTGATTCTGTGGTCTCATCATGTTCCTCCGCATTGGTTGTCACCGGTCATCTTGGGCCATGGCCTCACAGATCCGCACACCCGCATGGTGCAATAGCCGTGTTACCCAGGGTTATTGCCACTGTTAACGGCGTGTTAATTCTTGATGTATACCTGTCAGATTTTCTCCCTTGGACCTCGTAAATGTTCTGGCTTCAGTGGTCAACAGAGGAAATCGAAATAATGGTCTGTGGCATGAAACTGTTCAGCGGTGAATCGCTGTTTCAGACCAGTGTCGCTTTTCGGGGTCCGATTGTACCGAGCCGAATCGAACGAGCAGCCTATTGAGGAAACAATTCCCGCACAACTGAAGTCGCTGGTTCGAATATGTGAGATCACGCAGCCCAGACGACCAGGATGTTTAGACCAGAGAAGAAAGATGGAAAGGTCGCTGCCTTGATAGTTGAACAGAGCTACTTCTGCGCAACGTAAACGCAACTCGTTCGATCGCCCGCGTCAGGAGGTGAACACGTATATGCACTAGCCTTTAGAAATATACTTATGTGCTCAGTAATGCAGTATTACTAGCGCAGCTCCTCGCTCAAAGATTTAACACCTCTGTAACTCATCTGCTATCGCGACGTGATTCTACCCCGCTACATCATACGAGTATGACGATCAAACACCATTGCGAGGTGATCATCGCAAAAGGTTCGTCGTGCCGGAATCTCAACTCTTCAACCCAGGAGGTTCAATGATGAGAACTACGTTTCACACATGCGCGATTCTAGGTTTGATGGGGGTGATGGCCGGTGCACCAATCGCCAATGCTCAACTCAAACCGCCGGTGGATTCTGAAATTCGATCTTATGCGAAGGCCGACGGCGTTGCGGGTCTCCTGACCGTAGCCGGGTCGGAAACAATGAAAGGTCTCTCCCATCGATGGGAGAGCAAACTCCGAGAACTGTATCCCAATCTGACGATTCAGGTGCAGGGCCTCGGATCAGAAACAGGTCCACCGGCTCTCCTGGAGGGGAAGGCTCAAATTGCCGCTATGTCCCGCCAGATGACACCACAGGAGATCGACGCATTTACCAAGCGCTTTGGCTACGAGCCGACAGAAGTGCCGGTGGCCGGTGATGCCTTAGCCGTCTTTGTCCACCGTGACAATCCGATCTCAGGTATCACCTTTCAGGAATTGGATGCGATGTTTTGCAAGGAGCGCCGTCGCGGACAAGCCGAAGACTTGACGACTTGGTCGCAATTAGGCGTGAACGGGGAATGGAGTACAGCCTTCATCAAGCTCCTCGGCAGAAATCACGCCTCCGGGACCGCGACGTTCTTTCGCGAGCATGTGTGCAGAAATGGCGAACTCAAGGAAAATATGACAAAGGAGCCAGGCTCTGCATCCATACTCGTCGGCATCAAAAAGGATCGTTACGCGGTGGGATTCAGCGGCATTGGATATCGTACGTCGAGCGTCAAACCGATTCCTCTTGCAGTCGAGAAGGGGAAGCCCTTCATCGAGCCCACCTTCGAAACGACGATCGACGGCCGTTATCCGTTACGCCGCCATCTCTATCTCTACGTCAATAAGGCTCCGAAGTCGGCGACGCCCCCGGCAATCACGGAGTTTGTGAAATTTGCAGTGAGCCAGGAAGGGCAGCATGTGGTGGTTCAGGAAGGGTTCTTCCCATTGCCGACCGCCGATCTCAATCGAGTGTTTGCAGCCTGGTCTCAGCCGGTGCAGGCAGCCACAGCCGCACATCAAATTCCGGCTCGCGACTGAGCGGAGAATCGGCAAGGACATCACGAGACGCGCCGCTCTATCGGGCGGCGCGTTTTCTTTTGTCCAAAACGCTGTGCTAGACTCCCCATTGATTTACTGAGAGGACGGTATGAACACCACTCGTATCGCGGCACTGTGCTCGCTCGCACTCTTCCTCAGCCTCGCCGCTTGCCAAAGCCGCCAGTTTCCCACCATGATTCTCTACGAGAGCCCGGCGAGCTTCGTTCGGCTCGAAGCGGATCCCATGGTACGAGAGAATGCGGAGCACTCACATCCCGTCAGTATCACAACGGAACAGATGTCGGCGGCGCTCTCAGGACTGATGATCGAGGAGCCGCCCCGTCTCCTTCCCTTTCTGTACAAGGACCAGGAACCTCCACGCCATCCGGCATTCACTGCAGCGGAAGTCCAGTTTTTTGCCCCGTTGCTGGTATTGGGTTTAAGACAGGCGACCTCCGAGGAGGTCGTCACCTTCTATCAAACACGTCAGGATACGGCGATTATCAGGAAGGTCACGTCGGGCGGGATTTTTGTAGACGGGGAAGACTTGCACGTCGTGCTGAGCAATTACCGGTCGCCGACACATTTTATGGCCGACCCCGGCGTGGATGATACGACTGACGATCGGTTGACGCCGATGCGGTCGATCGCTCCGCAGGAAACCGGCCTCGATTTCGAGCCGCTTAGCGCAATTGCCCCGTCCCATGCGAGCCTGTTGTCACGTTTGTTCAGCCCGGAGCGGCGCGAGGTGGTGGTGTTGTATAGGCAACTGGCGCCGGCAAAAGCCGGCGCCAGTCAGAAAGCAGGTCAGGGGACTGCTAAGGAACAGTAACCATTTCGCCGCGGGCACCCAACGGTCTCTCGCTAGTAATTCCACTGCAGCTGAAACCGGATCAAATTTCCATAATTGTCCGCATAGGGGTTCTGGCCCGTGGCAAGGGACGAAGTCCGTTCGGTAAACGTATACATGGCGGTCAGCTCGATCGCTTGGTTGAACTGGTACTCAATTCCCAATTCTAACTCGCGCACGCGGTTGCGCGGCGAATTTGCCTCGTGCTTTTTCCCGCCGTAATACTCTTGGTAGCGGACGAATGGAAGCACGTTCAGGCAATACCTGCTGCATTTGATGTTGTACATGGCCTGTATATAGCCTCCGGACAGTGGTTTCTCGTCGATCGACCGCCTGTCCTGACTCAGTTCCGGTCCTCGCCCGACCGTATATTCCCCCTGCAAGCCGAACGGCTGGGGATACAGGACGAAATAGGCCGCAACCCGTTCGTCACGGATATTGTTGTCCCCTCGTGGTGTCACCGCCGCCCCTCCCCCGAGCGGGACGACCGCCGCTTTGGTCACGTTAAACATGCCTTGATAGGCACTCGCGCCCATCTCAAGAATCTGCCCATTCGAAAACTCATAGGGGTAGGCAGCACGGACGATCACATGCTTGTCGTCGTTACGCTCCGGCTGATTGGCGGTCTGACCGTTGTACACCCCGACACCCAGCATCCCATAATCACCGGAACCTTTGATCCCGCTGTCAACAAGCCGTCGGAATCGTTCGCGAATATACGTTGGTGCGTAATAGAGAAAGAAGCCGAAGTCGCGCTCGTTCGAGACAGCGCTGTTCAACGCATCGTTTCGATCCAGCGCCAAACGGTTTTGGCTCGATTGAAGGTTCTCAAACCCATACGGTACCTTGGACTGACCTGCCCTGATGCGCCATTCCTTGTTCTGCGTCAGAAACAAATCCGCGTACCAGTCCCTCAACTGCACGGCATGACTCGTCCCTCCAACCGTCGACGCAAAGTCCGGCTGGATGTATACGAACAGCCGCTCGTGTACTTCACCGCTCAAAATGACCCGGGCGCGGCGCAGAAAGAATCCGTTGTTATCCCCGATCGATTTATCACCCTGATCGCTGAGTAAGTATCCATTCGGGTTTCCCAACCGGTTGAATCGTACCTGGGCATACCCGCGGATGCTGATCTTTTCGTACCATTTCGGCTTGACCGGCACATCGCCGACGCCCCGGCTCTCCTCAAAGACCTTGGCTTCGCGTTTCTCCTCCTCCGCCTTCAACTCCACCCACTCATCAATCGACATTTGCCCCTTATGAAGCATGAGGTCTTCCAGCGATCCGGCTCTTGCCGAGCCTGCTTCCAAGGTGAAGAGCCCTATCAGAGTGCAGACACCAATCCCACACCAGACCCATCCTCGCATCATGTGTGCCCCTCCCAATTGGGTTTTGCTTGGACTTGTCATCCGGCTGGAAGGTAGGTGTGCTACATTACAGGGCGATTACGGCAAATCATCATCGGGGTTAATTTCCAACTATGCGGCAACAAAGGTGATGCGCACCGAATAGTCGGTGATCAGAGGATAGTCCGAAGCTGAGTGGGTGATAACCGCTGGAGCTAAGCGTGGGGGGTGGTTACATCTGGAACTGATAGATCAGCGAGGGGCCCTACCGGATCAATTACATACATCGATTGTTCAATAACGAGTTCGCGACTCCGTATCCTCCCGAATTTACCATTCATTAACTCGAACGTGATCTTTCAGCCATACGGATCCCGTAACATCCCTTCGTCATCTTCTCTCTGCGCCATTACTTTTGCTGGATGCCCATCGCGGAAGCCAGCGGACATTACAAGGAGGGAATCCTATGGCCAGCCAGAATGAGTTGAATGAGGCAATGGTCCTGGATCTCTTGCGCCTGGAGCGATCTATGAAATTGGAGCAACTCGTAGCGTTACTGCCGCAACTCAGCTGGAATCAGGTCTTTCATTGTGTGGACCAGTTGAGCCGGCGCGGGGAGATTATCCTCCTGCGCCGGGGCTTCGATTACGAAATTGCCTGGGATCCTGCCAGGCGACACGCCGCATCATGCTCGGCGTGAATTGCTCGTGAGCATACTGGTTTTATCGGGAGTATTTGCTGCGTGTGATGAACCGGGCGTAGACATTGCCGGTTATCTCGCTGAAGGGGCCTCTCATCCCACCGAAATGTTGCCTTCTTGTGCTCTGCTCCTTGTTGCCATGGCTGTAAGCTGACAGGGACGGACAGCAAGAGGCGTTCCGTGAAGGTTGTTGATTACGATCTGTGTGGCGGGTTGATCAGGGCTTGCATCATGAGACGGGCAACTGGTCCATCCATGGTACCGCGGGAAGGGCTCCTGCCATCTCATCCCTTGGACGTGCAGGCAAGGGCATGAAGGGACTACTTAGATATGACTAACATATCGGTAACCGATTCTTGGCAGGATTTCAATCGAGCCCGAGAAGGTATTTTCAAGTTTCGTTTTTAGGCCCCTGACGAGTCTGTCCAAGTGGCGATCCCGCACGAGTTCGTTATCTTCCCAGATCAGACTGACCAATTCCTCCACGGTGATGATTTGCTCGGGTTTGTCGACCAAGAATCGGAGTAGGCTCCATTCCTCTCTCGAGACAGTCAACTGTTTACCGCGCAACGACACGATCAGACACTGGTCCTCAATCACAAGAGAAGAGTTCGTGGCTGGGGGTATGGCAAGCGACCATTGCCGGCTACGACGCAAAAGAGAGCCGACCCGCGACACAACCTCGCGCGGGCTAAATGGCTTGGTAATATAATCGTCCGCGCCCATCTCGATGCCGCCGATGCGATCTTCCTCACTGCCCAAGGCAGTGAGCATGATAATGGGGGTCTGCTGAATGCCCGGCGTGCTCCGGATATCACGGCATACGTCGTGTCCGCTGAGGCCCGGCAACATGAGGTCCAACAGAATCACAGCAGGCGAGAGTCGTTTCACATCGGCCAGGCCTGTGACGCCGTCGACGGCGACATTCGTGCGATAGCGCGCCTGCCGCAAGGAATGGTCCAGCAACTGGGCGTGGAGGGGTTCGTCCTCGATGATTTGCACGATTTCCAAACTCATGAGACAGCATCGTACGCTTCTCCTGTTGCGCTCCATTCACAAAATGGTTAAGCCTTTGTAAAAGAGCCGCCTCTGGCGCTCTAGGCAAAGAGGTTTTGAACCGGGAAGTGACGGGAAGAATTCCAGACATCTTGCAATCGGCAGTTTGGTCAGCCAAATACCTTCATTGTGACCCAGGAGAGGAAAAGTTAACAATTCTGTAACAAAGCTGTTGCTGTCTCGCAATACTGTCGTCTTACCTTACCTCAAGCAATTGGTCGGCTATAGGAAGGACAAAGACTGAGGGAACAAAGACTATGGAGAAAAGCGGACAAGCCTGGAAGATAGGCCTCATTCAGTTGGCCGTGATCGGTGGCCTCATCATGATACTGGAATCGATTCACGTGCTTGGCGGCGCCCCAGGGGTTTATGCCGAGCAGAGTGGACCATTCGCCAGCCTCATGGTTGATCCGAGCCTGGAACGCTATAGCCCAACCATACAAGTGTCAGGTGGATTCAAAGTGCAGGGGTCGGACACCATGCATGCTCTCATGCGCCGTCTCGTGTCCGACTTCCAGGTGCGACAGCCGAAGGTCACGGTCGATCTCAGGTCGGGAGGGTCCGCAAAGGCCATCTCAGAATTTGTTCAGACTCCGCAGCCGGGAAGAATCGTCGTCAAAGAGGAGAGGTCGAATCAAATGCTATTGGTGAGCAGTTCGAGAGAGCTCCTCGACTCTGAAGTGAAGCAATTTTCTGAACCCCGCGGGTACGAGCCTCTCGCGATTCCCATCGCGGTGGATGCCGTTGCGCTGTATGTCCATAAGGATAATCCCTTGTCGGGGTTGACCATGGATCAAGCGGATGCGCTCTTCTCGGCGACGTACCTACGTGGACATAAAAAAGGGATGAAGACATGGGGCGATGTTGGTCTGGGCAACGGATGGGAGAAATCTCAGATCCGTCTCTACGGCCGCGACCGGAAATCGGGAACCCGGGCCTTCTTTCAAGAACATGTTCTGGCCGGTGGTGACTTTTTGCCGACAGTGCAAGAGGAGCCGGGCGCCGCTTCAGTCATTCTAGCCCTCAGTCGGGATCAACTGGGTATCGGGTACAGCGGAATCGGCCTGCAAGCCTCGAGCGTGCGCATTGTCCCGTTGGCGGAGATTGAAGGCATGCCTTTCGTGACGCCTTCTGCAACATCCATGGCCGATCAGACCTATCCGCTCCGGCGCATCCTCTATTTGTATCTCGACAGGGCGCCTAATTCCACCGTGCCGCCGGCTGTGCAGGAATTTCTGGCCTTCATCAAGAGTAAAGAGGGGCAGGAGGCCGTGGTGAAGGCAGGCTTCTATCCACTTCCCATCGAGCAAATGAAAAACAGTTCAGTTGCAGTGGGAGCTGTGGCCACTCCCGGCGCGCCGTCCAAACAGTAAGCAGCGGTCAGCCACTCCGCAACGCATTTCCTCGTGAGGCGTCAAGCGGTGTAAACAGGCCAACCGTCAGTTGTCAACCGGCATACGTGAAACGGCGCCAGATAGGTTACCCGTCATGGGTCAACCGTCATTCGAGCAGCGGCTTAGGCAGCCAAATTCCTTTTGATCCACGGTTCACGACTGACGCTTGACGCTTGACGAATTCTGGTTGGAAACCACGGCTTGGCGATTGACGTGGGACATTGCGAACGACGAGAGACGGGCGACGCTTCACGAATAAGGAGGGCTAGGGCGAGGGAGCTTTTCGAGTGGCGGGCGTCTTGGATTTGGTCCGATCGAGTTCCCGCTGGAGGCGCACGAGCTCATCCTTCAATTCTTTCATCTGCCGCGTTTGTTCTTCGGTTCTATCCCGCAAGTCGAGGTTGGACCGGGTCAGTTCTCGAATCTGCAGTTGGAGATCTTGAACGGCTGTACTGTCGGCATGTGGTTGCCCAGACGGTTGGTCAGAAGATTCCGACGAACCACGAGTTCCTCGGCCGACCTGTTTAGCCGCTGTTCCCTTTAATCCGTTCTTTCTGAGAGCGACCATCTCTTTGAGATCGACGGAGATATGGACCGTTTCGAACGGGGCCCATCGGGGTTCTTGTCTATCCGGGACGATCGCAGCTTTATAGGGAGCCGGTATCCAAAGTTTCATTCCCTTCGTGTCGAGCGGGTCCTTCTCGTCCCCACCTGCAGTATCGGCGCGCGCAATAGCCTTGTGATCCGTGACCACCAGGTGAAGGTAGCCATCGCGAAGGAAAAGTGATCCTGCCGTCGCATCGCCGTAAGGCGAAGTCTTGCTGGCTATGGAGAAAAACACCCGCTCGCCGGGGCCGGCTTTTTGAAAGGCTACCGCGATGGGAATGGTCACGGCATGAAGATCCGTTGTGTCGAACAGAAAGATCGGTCGAGGAGCGTTTAAGAACCCCAGCAATGTTCCGCTCCATCCGCTGACTTGGAATAGTTCCAAGAAGGTGCGCATCTCCTGAGGATCGATGTTGGCCGGATGTGCATTGGCTACCGGAGGAGATGACCGAGCGACAGTGGGATCAGCTTGAATTCCGACTCGAATTCCCTGTTCGTCGTAGACGAGTCGATCGGCTTCCAGGCTGTGGCACGCCGGAAATATGAGACAAACGAACCCGAGCCACAGGAGGAGTCGACGAGGTGGGATAACATGGGGCTTCATTTATGTCCCTCACATGAAAACTGCACTCCCCAAAGGCGATCCATTCCCATTTGGCCCCGCCACGCGCGATCCGCTGCCTTGCTGACTTTTGGAATTTCACCTTCACGCAGGATGCGTGAACCGCCCGGGCATTTCTCGCTGATCAATCGAAGGGCATCCCGGCGGCCGGTTGAAGAAAGCACTTCTGCCTCCGTTTGAAAAGGATAGGAGACGAGTCCTCCGTTCGTGTCGTCACGGACAAGTTTTGCCTCCGATTGACACCCTATCCCCAGGCTGAGAAGAATAATAAGCAAGAGGTGGTGACAGGGATGCCTGTCACCCGCTTTGGTATTGTCATGACCAAGCGTCGTTATGTCTTCACCCCACAAAAGGTCTCTTCCTCCAACGGTTCGTATCCACCGCCGGCGTTGTACGGAAACTCGGCGATTTCCTTCCCCTGTGTTCTCCAGATATGCAGGCAGTCGGCTTTGAGGGACGGCAAACTCCGTTGAACGTCGTCCACGACGACCGCGTGCGCTTGCTGGGTCGTTCCGATCACGATAATGCGGTTCCCAGGTGCAAGCCATTTGAGATCCAGGTTTCCCGGGTAGAACACGAAAAATTCGCCTGAACGTTTACCCGTCTCTTTCGGGCCGTAGGTGGGTTGCTCCATGATGGGAAGTTGCGTCACGACGACCAGAATGCCGTCTTGTGCGGGGTTGGCTTGGATGATCCGACCGCCAAGTTGCACCCTTTGACCAACCTTTGCGTTCGGGGCCATCCTCCAGGCGGTAAAGTCGAAGTTCCTATCGGCTCCTTCCGTCACCTGTGAGGGAAAGACATGAAATGGATCACATGCCCCTAATGTGAGTCCTAGCAGCAGGCCGGCAATGTGCAATAGGCGGTTCATTTCTCCTCCTTACTCCTTCCGGCGCATGCATTGCAACCGGCAGAGCGCGTATCATCGGGGCATTACATGAATCGGATTTGGAATTGGACGAGGAACGCATTCTGAGCGAAAGCATCGAACGTGGCATCGTATGGAACACCTGGTCCGTTGCCTTGATGGTGACGAAACTCGTAGTTGAACTGGATCTTGGATTGAACCTTGGGAGGAAAGTTTTCGAAATAGTATGTCAGGCCGAGGATCGCTCTCGTATACAGGTCATTCGATGTGGATGTGACGGGATCAAACTGCTCATACATGACCGTTGGCTCCCAGTTCTGAAACCATCCGTCGGAGATCAGATACTTTCCCAGGACGTACCAGGTACGTCGCTGCACCCCTGGAGCGCCTGACCCTCCGCATAGGTCCGTATTCTGACAGGTCCCATTTGCGGGCCGTCCGACGGTCGTCGCGTTGGCGCCGTCATGGCCTTGCCACCATTCTCCTTGCAGCATGAATCCAGGAACGAACTTGGACGTGTAGCGGAAATCCAGTCCATAGCGGTCGAACCTTCCTTTTCCACGTCCATTAATATTGGTATTGGCATTGTTGGATTCGCCCTGGATCGTCGTAAAACTGATCCATGAGACATCCGTACCAAACAGGCGGAGCCGGGTATAGAAGCTCTTCGGGGCATTGGCTCCGGTCGCATTGGCGTGAAAATTATTGTTGTTCATGATGCCGGCGACATACTCGAGCCGATTGAACAGTTTTCCACGCATGTCTACGAAGAAATCGCGTTCCTGCAGAAAATCGACGGTGCCCGCTGCGCCGGTGGCATTCCCATTGCCGCTCCCAACTGATGTGAGATAGGGCGAACTGATGATGTCTCGCAGCCCGCCCGAGGTTTCGGTGAAGATACCGAAGGGCATCCGAAAGATACCCATGCGGATGAAGTTCAGATAAGGGGCCCAGGATTGAAATGGTCGAAAATCGATGTACGATTCACGAAAGAAGGTGGCCGCAATCGGTTGTCCCGTCGCTGCACCGCTTCCTCCGGTCGGGGTTTCGCGCCCGAAGTTGATACTTTGAAACTCCATGAGAGCATGCCATCGGGGCAGAGTATCACTGATTCTGCCCCAGAAGAGTATCTCCGAACGACGGATGGAGAAATTGTCCTGGCTTTTCCCTTCCGGGACGTGGGCGTCCTGGTGTGAGTATAAAAACTGCAGCGCATTGAGGCCGAAATTGACTTTGTCTCTTAGGATGGGCAGGAGTTCGGTTCTCGTTTTCCAATCCTCGATGGCATCGATTCGACGAGCATTCTCCGCTCCCTTGTATTCTTGTTCCGCGCGAATCTGAATCCATTCGTCCATCGTGATCGCGCCCTTCTGAAGAAGGAGATCCTCGACCGACGTTCCGCCGGGCGGTAATTGTTGAGGCTCCGGTGATTCTGATGAACCGGGCTGCGCAGGGTCCGCTTGTGCGAGAAGTCGGTAGACTTGTCGAGGGCGTTGGACCCTCAGGGGTTCATCCGCCGTGACCGGATTTGTAGACAGGACACTAAGCAGCAGGGATCCTACCAGGCACCGGACGCAATACCATCGCTGGGATCTGATCATGCCGCCTCCCCTTCTGTAAAATGTATGGATGGATACGTCCTAAACAATGAAAGGATATGCAGGTCCGGGAGGTCACGCATGATGGCACCTGTGTTACGACGTGCAAAAGATCCCTTGGCCATGTTCTAGTCGAGATGACGTATACGCCAACTCATCGCTGAGTGCGATGACGAAAGAAGCTCGATGGAATTGCCGAAAGATCACTCGTATATCTCTCCCTCGATTGCTCTCTGCGCAAGCGGCTCGTTGCGCCGGATGCTCGTTCGCCGAAGCCGCCTACCTCCCAGTGTTTCAGAAAGCGGCACCGAGTCAGTTGCGTACTCGACTGTAGATCTCAAGTCATTTCAGGGCCTCTGTATGGAGACAAACCTCTTCTCCGGTGGGCGCCTGACAATAGTTAACAGTCTGTTAACACATTCTCTATCCCGCTGAAACTCGCCCTCCTTACACTGAGCCAAACCATAAGGGAGGTCAAAATGGGCGCAGTCTCGCATATCCATGTCGTCTTTGTCCTATTCTCATACATCGCACTTACTTCCCCTGCGATAGCCGGAGAAGCGTCCGGCATCGATGTGA
>DAISKX010000026.1:0-15091 GCA_036820725.1 Nitrospiraceae bacterium | reverse complement strand
GTTCGTGACCGGACGGCCAAGAAGCCCGTTCTCTCTTGGAGTTCGCTGGCACTGAACAAGGTCGCGCTGGATCTGGAGCCGACGTCGATCACCGTCGGAGACATCGAGTGGCGAACGCCATCCGTCCAGGCGATTACCGAGGCCAATGGCACGCTAAATCTCACGCAGATGGCAGCGGGGCCTGCACAGTCCACCGAGCCAGCAGCCGCTCCTAAAAAGAAGGCTGAGCGGAAAACCGAAAAAAGCCAGGCGCAGGTCACGCCGGTCAGTATCGAAACGGTGAAGCTGCACAAGGCGTCTTTTTCGTTCGTGGATCGCTCGATCGAGCCGGTGGTCTCAACGGGCATTCACAATTTGAGCGGCACCATCAAGGGGTTGTCATCGAAGGAAATCGCCCGTGCCAAGGTCTCTCTGGCGGGAACAATCGACCGTGTCGCGCCGGTCAAGATTCGCGGACAGATCAATCCGCTGAGCGGAAATGCCTACACAAATCTCACATTCACGTTTGACAACATGGACTTGACCGCCGTGTCGCCTTACGCGGGCAAATATGCCGGCTACCCCATCAACAAGGGAACGCTGCATCTCGATTTAATCTACAAGGTGTCGCAGAAGCAGTTGCACGGGGAGAACAAGGTCACTATCGATCAGTTCACGTTCGGGGAGAGCACCAACAGCCCGGATGCCACGTCGTTGCCGGTCCGATTGGCGGTGGCGCTGCTCAAGGACCGACATGGACAGATCGCGATCGATCTTCCCGTGCGGGGCGATCTGAACGAGCCGGATTTTCGATACGGCCGGGTGGTCTTGAACGCAGTCGTGAACCTGATCACAAAAATTGCCACCTCGCCGTTCGCCGCGCTCGGCAACGTGGTCGGGGGAAGCGGGGAAGAGCTACAGTTTGTGGAGTTCGACCCAGGCGAATCAGCGCTTACGGAGAATGAACAGCACAAGGTAGAGTCACTGAGCAAAGCGCTCAACGAGCGGCCGGCCTTGCGTCTGGAAGTGATCGGGAACGTCGATCCGAAATTGGATGGCCGTGCGTTGGCGGAACACAAGCTGGGATCGGTCGTATTGGACCGTTTTCGGCAGACAAACAAAAAGGCGTCGCAAGCCCAACCTTCACCGGAGCGGGAATTCGATCTCCTCAGCGAGCTGTATATTGAGAAGTTCGGAAAGCAGCCGATGAAGCGCGAGGAAACCGGAAGCGGAAAATCCGTTGACCGAGTGATGTCGCGCGACGAAATCAAGGAAGAACTGGTTGGTGCCATAGAGGTGTCGGAGCAGGATTTGCGGGCTCTCGCGCAAGCGCGTGCCGGCGAAATCAGGCAACATTTGGTTCAGCAGGGCCAGGCGGAGGAGCAGATCGTGGTGACAGGGGTGGAGCTTACGGCTTCAGGAAAGGAGAGGGTGCGTTCTCGATTGAATTTGAGCGGAGCCTGATCAGGAGACGGATCACTTCTTCGGCATATACCGCATGCGCGTGCCGTGCAGCAGCGACAGTTCAATTTCCGGTGCCGATAATTCGACTGGAAAATAGGCTCCGGAAATCTTGGCGGCGTTGATGCTGGCTCCTTCGAGGCAGGCCTTTCGAAAATCAATGCCCCGCAGATCTGTTTGCCTGAAGTAGCTGCCGCTGAAATCCAACCCGTCGGCCTCGAGTCCACGCAGGTCGAGTCCGCGCAGGTCGCATCCCTTCAGATCGGCCTTTTCTCCGGCGGTCTTCTTTGCGTTAAATTCCGTGATACATCCTTCCCGCAGCAGTTGATACATCGGATCGTTCGATATCCGCAATCGCTCACGGGTGGGGTCCATAGGGCCTCCTGGATGTCTGTAGCTCTTTATCGGACGCCGAGCATGAAAACTTAAGAAGCGATGAAGAGCAGGAAAGTGCTTGGCAGATCGTCGGTGACGATATATCCCTTGATCCTGACGCAATGGGCACGGTAGGCTAAGTGTCTTCACGATGAACTGATATCGACACATCTTACGGAGGAGGACGATATGCCATTACGATTGGGAGACGAAGCACCGAATTTCACGGCGGAGACCACGGAGGGGAAGGTCAATTTTCACGAATGGCTGGGAAACGGCTGGGGGATCTTATTTTCTCACCCGAAGGATTTTACGCCGGTCTGTACGACCGAGTTGGGCTATATGGCGCGTATCAAGGGCGATTTTGATAAACGGAATGTCAAAATCCTCGCCATCAGCGTGGACCCGTTGGAATCGCATAAAGGCTGGACCAAGGACATCAATGAAACCCAAAACTGCACGGTCAGCTACCCGTTGATCGCGGATCCGGAGAAAAAGGTGGCCATGTTGTACGACATGATCCACCCGAACGCGATGGACAATATGACCGTCCGCTCGGTATTCGTGATCGGTCCGGACAAGAAGATCAAGCTGATGCTGACCTATCCGGCGTCCTGCGGCAGGAATTTCGATGAGTTGCTTCGGGTCGTGGATTCACTGCAGTTGACGGCCAAGTACAAGGTCGCGACACCCGTCAATTGGAAAGAGGGGCAGGACTGTATCATCACCCCGGCTGTGAGTGATGATGAAGCGAAGTCGCTCTTCCCGAAAGGCTTTAAAGCGGTCAAGCCTTATCTGCGGTACACGCCTCAGCCCAATAAGTAAGCGCGATCAGTCTGAGGAGGGAACCGGTGCAATGCCGGTTCCCTCTCAGTTGTTGGGCCTATAGGACTCGCACGCATAAGCCGTCAATCGCCAAACGTCAGTCATCAAACGATGGGTCCATCGCTCCGGACCACGTCAATCGACAAGCGTCATTCGTCAACCGCAAATTACAAAAGCCCAAATTTTGTTCTTAACGCATCGTGTTTGACGCTTGACGAATGACGGATGACGATGCCGCAGAATACTTCACGGAATAGAATATGCTCATGAGCCAGGTTTCACGGGAACGAGACACGCTTCACGAGAATCACTAGACCAAAAGCAGTCCGGCTCTGCGCGTCTTTTCCCACGGAGGCTGCTTGGTAAATTGTTCGAAATTCCCTTGCATGACCTGTTCGAACTCTTCACGTATCTCTGTGAGGCGCGGATAGTCCTGCGGGCCATGGGAGGGAGTCGCCCGGTGAATGATGTCGGTCATCCAGCGGGCTTGGGAAAGGCCCAGCGTGAGTGTCACGTCGTGCGTGCGCGTGGGAAGAATGAGTCGCATGCGTTGCCGACCCAGTGGAGCTATGACCGGCGGTTCACCGATCCAGACTACTCGTCGCTCCTGGAGCGACGACTCCATGGCTGTGGTATGGCCGGCCATCGCCCGGCGGGCCCAGGTCCGTGGTACGCGTGAGGCTTTCAGCGGTTGATCAAACCAACGTCGCACCTCCACCGTCAGGCCATTCCCTTCCATGTAATTGAAGAGAGCGGTACGTAATCCTGTGCCGAGCCATTCGGGATGCTCTCCTTGTGGGTCGCGATGGCTCAGATCATTCTCCGCAAAGCCGTCGAATGATGGTCCCGTAATGGTGATGCCGTGCTGCTCAGGCGCAAGACCGATAGGGCTGTGCGCAGTCGCAGTAAATTTGTGCCAAAAGGCCGATTGCAAGAGGCCGGAGGCAAACAACTGCCTGACCCGTTCAAGACTATCGATGGTTTCCTCCACCGTCTCACCCGGGCATCCATACATGAGATAGGCATGCACGAGGATGCCGGCCTCGCGAAGCGAAGCCGCCACACGTGCGGTTTGATCGACGGTAATGCCCTTTTTCATTGCCGCAAGCAGACGATCCGACGCGGCTTCGAGGCCAGCCGACATGGCGATACAGCCGGAAGCCGCCAACAGACGGCATAAATCAGGGGTAAACGCCTCTTCGAACCGGATATTGCCCCACCAGGAGATAGAGACCCCCCGTTCGAGCAGCGCCAGCGCCATCGCCTTCAGCCCGGCGGGTGGAGCGGCCTCATCCACAAAATGGAAACCTCTTCGCCCGGTTTCCTTGATGAGCGACTCGATGCGATCAACCAGAATGGCGCCGGGTGTCGCGTCATACCGTGCAATGTAATCAAGTCCGACATCGCAAAACGTGCACTGCTTCCAGTAGCAGCCGTGCGCCACGGTCAATTTGTTCCAGTGTCCGTCCGACCAGAGTCGATGCATGGGATTCACCGTATCGAGAATCGAGAGATATCGTTCGAGCGGCAGTTCATCATATGTGGGCGTGCCCAGTTGGATCATCGGGACATCGGGTTCTCGGCAGCCGTTTCGGAATAACACGGTATCCTGTCTGCGAAGAAACGTCCTGCAGAGGAACTCTTCCTCGCGCGTGCCGTCGAGGTGTTCCAAGAGGGCGAGAAGGGGCCGTTCGCCGTCGTCGAGCGTCACATAATCGACGAAGTCAAACACCCGCGGATCGCGCATGCGTCGAAGTTCGGTGTTGACGTATCCCCCGCCCAGAACAATGCGGATGTCCGGTCGATGCCTCTTCAACGATTGGGCAATCCGAAAGGCGCCAAACAGATTTCCGGGAAACGGCACCGTCAGTCCCACAAGGCCTGGATCGGCACGGTCGACATGCCGCCACAGCATCTCCAACAGCAATTCGTCGGTCAAAGACAGCGGCTGATCCAAGGCTTCCTCTATCACGCGAAACGAGGAAGCAGCCCGAGCGATATTCTCGGCATAGCGATTCAAGGCGAAATGCGGCGTGATGGTTTGTTGAATCAGATCCATCAAATCTTCCAGGTAGAGAGTGGCGCGGTATCGCGCGCGATCGGAATTGGACATGCGCAGGTCATGCGCGGACGTTCGCTCAAGGGCGGCCCGAAATCGTGGTCCCTCCGGCAGAAACCCTTGCCGCGCGAGGTGTGGGCCGAGCATAGGATCGCGCCCTTGTAGAAACGTCACCACCGGGTCGATTGTCGTGAGGTAGGCATGTCGAAGCGCCAGTATCTGGCGAGCTTCACCCGGCAATTCGTCTCGCTTTGCCTGTAGGCTGTCGAAGACCTTGGCGAGTCCGGAACGCGAGAACAGGGCGAGCATCATCTCGATTCCCAGATCAGCCTGAAATCCGGCATATCCCCGGGCGCGTAAAAATCCCGTCAGATAAGCCGTAGACGGATAAGGAGTATTGAGCTGGGTGAGGGGCGGAATGAGGAGGAGCACCGAGGGCAACGCCATGCAGGGGAGATAGCACACTGCACGGGCTGACTGCCACCGGCTGGGTCGGTCAGGGAGCTGCCGGGTCTTTGAGCGCCTTCAAGGATGACTCGATGAAGTAGCCTGTCCATCTGTGAAGATTGAGATAATCCGTAATGGCAGGCGAAAGCTGCTGTTTGGGGACACTGCGGGCAATGGATCGAGCGGGATCTTTGGCAAGGTTCACGATGTGCGGATTTTCCCTCGATGTGGCGGGGTCATATAACAAGATCATGGGGCGCATGCGCGATTCGACATTCAGGCTGATCACCAGCCCGACTCTTCCGTCGGACAGTTCCACAATGCTGCCCGGAGGATACACGCTCAGCGTCTGAATCAATGCGACTGTAATCTCCTCTGGAAAAGTGCTCTTGGCCTTGGCGTACACCTGTGCGAGAGCTTCTGACGGGGTGAGGCTGGTCGAATGACTCGAGTTGTTGCTGAGCGAATCGTATTCATCCACCACCATGACGATCCTGGCCGCGCCCGAGAGGTGAGCCCCCGTCAACTTTGCCGGGTATCCTGAACCGTCCTGGCGCTCGTGGTGGCATCTGATGATATCCAGGATATCGTCGGGAAATTGTGGGAATCGCCGCAGCATGTCGATGGTGTACTCGGGATGACGCTGGTATTCGCGCAGTTCACTCTTGGACAGATGATCCTTGTTTCTCAAAATCTTGATCGGAATGTTCTGTTCACCGATATCATGAAGTAGGCCCGCCATGCCGATAATTCTCAGTTCATCATGGCTCATCTGCAATTGCCGGCCGATGATCATCGACAGGGTACTGACATTGAGGGCGTGCAAGACGCTGACGTTGTCCACTTCCTGAGTCGTGAATAGACTGGCAATCGTGCTGGCATCAGACGAATTCATGATGAGGGTGCTCAAGGCGTTGACCATGATTTTCGCGCTCGACAGACCTTCCTCGGAACCGGCGCAGACTTCTTTCATGATCTGACCGCCGCGCTTCAACATCTGCTGATAGGTCTTGCCCGCAAGATGAACGTTTTCACAGAAATCAGCGGCGGCCGGCAGTGCTTCAGCCGTCTCAGTTTCCTGCGTCGCAATGGCTTCGGGCGTGGCGGTGGGTATGTCTTTCGTGTTGGTGGTTCCGGCGAATGTTTCAGGATCGGACTGTTGTGGATCGACCAGAACGTTCGGTAGGTCGAGGCTTCTAATCGTCAGCAGTTGACTTTGCGAAGCGATCTTGAATGCTCTTCGAGGGAAGGGATGTTTAAACCAGGAACAATTGAGGTCGACATACATTCCGACGACCAGATCTTGTGCGGGTATGACCAGGAGATCGCTGGTTGGCGTCTGCTGTCGTTTCAGCATATTCAAAAGGTCGCCGCAATTGGCATGTGTATCGAGGTTTTCAAGGCCGAACTGGGAGTCCCGGCATGGCTGTATCGGTTGTCGCGGTGGATGACTTTAATCTTGGACGGTTTGCGTACAACGGCTAAGCTGCGACCGAAGGGGGGAGACCGCCTTCGGCTACCGATGCCAGAAAATGACCGATCCAGCGGTTCAAATTGAGATAGTCGCGTACTCTCGGTGGGAGTTGGTTGAGCGGGGGGCGGCGGGCGATGGACCTGGTCCGGTCCTCCATCAGATTGATGACGATCGGCTCGACGTCTCCGGCATGCGGAGTATACAGGAGCACCAGCGGCTTCATGCGTGCCTGCCGGTTGATATTCAATACCAGGGCATAGGCTCCATTGACGAGTTCCACGATCGTCCCGGGAGGATAGACGCTCAATGTCTGGATCAAGCCTGTAATCACCTCCGGGGCGAATGTCGTGCGCGAGGTCCGGTACAGGTGGGACAATGCATCAGCGGGTGTCAGTTTTTGTTGAGGGTCTTCGTGATTGATCAAGGTGTCGTATTCGTCGATCACCATCACGATCTTGGTGAATAGCGAGAGAAATTCCTCGGTCAGTTGGTTGGGATACCCCGATCCATCGGGACGCTCGTGGTGAAACTCGATCACCCTTAAAGCCTCCTGCGGAAAGGAAGGGATGCGTTCCAGCAACTGAAGTCCAAGGGTGGGATGCTGCTGGTACAGGTGCTCTTCCTCCGGCGTGCGCTGCGTCCCCTTTCGGACGATCTCCTGTGAGACAGTCAGCTCTCCAATGTCGTGGAGCAATGCTCCGATGCCAAGAATCTTGAGATCCTCCGCAGACAGTTGGAATTGCTGGCCTACCATCATAGAGAGAGCAGAGACATTCAGGGCGTGGACCAGATCCCGTTCCGTCATGCCGGAAGAATCGAACAGGCCGGCGAGGGTTCCAGCCGTCTCGTCGTCGACGAGGACTTGGGCCAACTTATTGGTCACGACCTTTGCTGCTGCAACACCCTCTTCTGATCCCGAATGGAGATCACGCATCGCTTGTTTCAGATGATGGCAGGCATCCCGATAGGCCTGCCTGGCGCTGTGCAACCCCGCGCTGAAGTCCTCGACGGTTGGAATAGATGGAGATATCGGAGTAACCGAAGTCTTGTCCGAGGATGTCGTCGCCAGGTCTGCCTGCCCGGACTCCAGCTGTTCGGCACGAGTCGCAGCGTGGTCCAGCGGAGGGCACTCGTCCAAGACGCCCGGGTCTGATTGCGCGGGATCAACGAACACTGCAGACAGACCCAATCCTTGAATCGTCGTGATTTGTGTTTCATTGGTCAACTTGAAACTCTGGCAGGGAAAGGGGTGCAGAAACCAGGAACAATTCAGATTGATATACATTCCCAGGCGTAGATTCCGGGGAGCACAGGAGAGGAGAGCCGGCGAATCCTGAGCGTTCGGGGATCGTGACAACGGTTCCGTCATGGGTATTCGAGGGAGCAGCTATCGCTTCAGATTCACGACGGTGCCCAGGATGCTATCTGCGGTCTGGATGGACTTAAGATTTACTTCAAAACCACGCATGCCTAGAAGGAGATCGAGGATATTCTCACCGGATTCCGTACCGGATTGCTCGATCCATGAATGGTCATGCAGAGTATCCTGCGCGAGAGTGGAGCTGTACGAGCGATCAGGAACAACTCGCGTTGCAACACCACCGGTGGAGGCTTCTGAAAAATTGATCCGGGAAGGTCGAAACCCGTCAGTCCGGATGTTGGCAAGATTATGAGCAGCAACGGTGATGGAGCGTTCGAAGCCTTGTAGGCCCGTTCGAGCAGATTCTAGGGAAGTGATCATGTTGTCTGTAGCACTCTAGGTACCGAGACTACCGATGATCGTCCTCCTCTATCGGCTTGGATAAGCAAAACTTTAATCTCTTATAATGACGTAACTATCATGGCTTTATATTCATAATTAAATGTAAACATATAACTATTCACGAATGAAAGTTTCCACTTCTCGCACGAAGGTATGGGCTGCCGAGGATTCACGCCTGACTCGGCACTATACCCCGCACAGTCCTCCACACAACCGGCGAGATGTTCGCGAATGACCAGGCCGGGACGCGGTGCTCGTCGGTTTCCGCTGTTTGTTCGAAACAGATGTTTTGCCTTGCTGCGTGCGGCCGGGTCCAATGTCCCAGGCCATAGATCATCTGGGAACATGCACCGGATGGACGAAAGGAATACGTGTTCGATGTGGTGTGCGTCATGTCGGCAAATAGAATGGTTGCAGCGATTGAAGTTCTGAAACGGGAAGCGTACTTTGAAGTGTCGATCTTACTGGCGGAGTGAACGGCCGGGAAAGGATGGGTGAATGAGTAACCGGAATGAAGGGCGCAACGGGACTGATCGAAGGGATGCGGCGATCAGTCGCCGGCAGGCGCTGGGAAGGTTCGCTATCTTAGGCGCATCGTGGCTTCTCTCAGAGATGAGCCGCTGGTCGTATTCTCTCAGTGATGCCCTGGCCTCCGGTGGGAGTACACATTCGATGATGGTTCCTCAACGACCGCTCGGAAAGACCGGCGTGACGGTACCGATTCTCGGCATCGGAGGCGGGCATCTCATCAAAAAAAGCGACGAAGAAGGCGTGCGGATTGTCCACGAAGCGATCGAGGCAGGGCTCACGTTTATGGATAACGCCTGGGACTATGCAAATAATCGCAGCGAAGAAGTGATGGGCAAAGCTCTCGCGGGAAAACGGCAGCAGGTATTCCTGATGACCAAAATGTGCACACATGGACGGGGGAAGAAAGTCGGTCTGCTGCATCTCGAACAATCGCTTCGCCGGCTAGGGACGGATTACCTCGATCTGTGGCAGATCCACGAAGTCGGCTGCGAGGACGATGCGGATCGGATCTTTCAAAAGGGAGGGGCAGCCGAGGCGCTTATGGAGGCCAAGCAACAGGGCAAGGTCCGATTTATCGGCTTTACAGGCCACACCGATCCTTCCGTTCATTTGAGTATCCTCGCGCATCGGTTCCCGTTTGATACCTGTCAGTTGCCGCTCAATGTCTTCGATGCCGGCTTTCGCAGTTTCGAACGGCAGGTTCTTCCCGAGCTGCACAGTCAAGGCATTGCGCCCATTGCGATGAAATCACTCTGTGGAAACGGCAAACCTGTTTCCGCAGGGGTCATTTCTGTCGAAGAAGCGATCCGGTATACCCTGTCTTTACCAGTGGCCACGCTGGTGAGCGGAATAGATTCGATTCAAGTGTTGCGACAGAACCTGCGTATCGCTCAGGGTTTTGTTCCGATGACCGTGGCGGAGATGGATTCCTTACGACAACGCGTCGTCACCAAGGCTGAGCAAGGAATGTATGAGTCTTACAAGACACAGGTGTTGTGGTCTTGCGATAAGGGTGCGGCGGATCAGCGGTACGGAAAACTGGAGCACTCGTAAGTGATGATGAGAAGAAAGATGGTGTCTGCTCTGAGGTCGGCGATAGACATGAAACGTTCTGTTTACCGGTCGTTCAGGAAGGGCGGGCTGCTGAGCATGATGGTGTGCGCCGCGCTCCCGGTAGTTTCTGCTCATACTTTCGAGGAACACAACATCGTCGATCTGACACACGTGCTGGACGAGTCCACCATAGCCTGGCCCACCACTCAGCCCTTTCATCGGGAACAGACTGCGTGGGGAGTCACATCCGCCGGTTATTGGTATGCCTCTGGAGACTTCGTCACATCAGAACATGCGGGTACCCATATCGATGCACCCATACACTTCGCACAAGGCCAGACGTCGGTTGATGACATTGCGCTCGACCGTCTGATCGGTCCGGCAGTCGTCGTCGATGTACGGGGTGCCTGTGCGCAACAGTCTGATTATCGTCTCACCGTGGAAGATCTCCGTTCCTGGGAACTTCGCTATGGTCGAATACCGGACGGCGCCATCGTCATCATGTATACGGGATGGAGCCGGTTTTGGCCCGATGCGAAGAAGTATCTGGGGAGTGCGACTCCCCTCGACGCAACCACATTACATTTCCCGGGATTCTCACTGGCAGCGGCGGAATTCCTCATCCGCGAGCGGAGGGTCGATGGGATCGGGATCGATACAGCAAGCATCGACCATGGCCAATCACGAGAGTTTACCGTGCATCAAGCGATCAATGGCGCCGGAAAGTACGGTCTCGAAAATATCGCCTATCTGGATCGACTTCCTGCCTCCGGCGCCACGCTCATAGCTCTGCCGATGAAAATCAAGGGTGGCTCTGGAGGTCCGGTCAGGATCGTCGCGATTCTTCCGTAAGCTATGTTCGGACGGCAATCTTTTCGGATCATCCCTCTGTCATATCGTCGATAGAGGAGATCAACGTAGGCCACGATCAACAAACAGCGAATGGATCCTGTAAGAATTCTGGTCGTCGACGACAATGAGATCAATCAGGTCGTCGCGTGCAAATTTCTAGAAAAGCTGGGCTGCGCTACGTATACGGCGAACAACGGGCGCGAAGCCATCGAGGCATTGAAGCAACGGGACTATGACGCTGTTCTCATGGACTGTGAGATGCCGGAAATGGACGGCTTTACGGCGACCCGCCTCATTCGAGAGCAGGAACGATCCCAAAACCGGCATACCATTGTCATCGCCTTGTCCGGAAACGTCGAGCGGGAAGATCAAGAACGCTGTCGAGCCGCCGGCATGGACGATTGTCTGACGAAACCGCTCCGGTCCAATGCCTTGGAGGCAATTCTTCAGTCATTTGCTGTGCTGTAGCGAATACTCTAAGGGACTTGCCCGATTCTCGAGATCCCGCTTATCTTTATTGCGCGATGCCGTAGGGATGACACGACTGCTTGAACCGTGGGAGAACGATTGGAGGGCCACCGATCATAGCAGCGTGCCTCTGCTCGAACGAAACGACCGGGCGATTCTGGTCGGGTTGACGAAAGAAGAGGATTGCGATGTTTCATGAAGGAATGAAGCAGGTCCCCTGAAGGTCGATGGCGAAAGCTTACAGGCGAAGATCGCGGGGGGGTAAGGCGAACAACCACGATGAGGCACAAAGCGGGCAATCGGAGTCATCTCGATGCCGGGGCGTCTTATCGGTTGAATCATGTTCAGCACATCTTGAGACGCGGTCGAGATATATCCTAGGCGGTACGTTTTGGCGTGGCAAATGTCGTTGCCGGGACGGGTTTCCCTTCAGATTTTGACCTCATGCAGCTCTGATGCTACCTTTAGGCAGCCAACGATACAAGAAACTACATGTCGGTCTCGCACCATCCATCCCGCAGCCAGCATCAAGAACCGTCACCCCCTCAATTCATTCTCGTCGTGGATGACGAAAAGGCGGTCTGTGATTTAACAGGCAGCATGCTCGAGCTCCACGGGTATTCCGTCTTGCGCGCCTCAGACGGAGAAGAGGCGCTGGAGTTGTTCGACGCCTATGCCGATCAGATCACGCTTCTCGTCATCGACATTGTCATGCCGCGCATGTCCGGCCCCATCGTTGCCCAGCAACTCCGCGCCATTCGCCCGCAGCTTCCGGTCCTCTTCGTGTCCGGGTTGGTGTCACAGAGTAATTTCCAGGGAGTGATGGGAGGCTGGTTCCTCCGCAAGCCCTACACTCAGAAATTACTCGTGACAAAGGTCCAGCAGTTGATGGCGAGGTCTTCATAACGGTTGCTCATCAGTCCTCCAGGTAGTCGGGGACCCCGTTCTTCCAAAAACCGCAGTGCAGAGTGACCGCATTCCTTGGTGGCCGGCCTTCTCATCCTTTCAGGCACAAGTAAGAACTACGCAAATTCTTTTTGGAAGCGGCAATCCATGCTACAGGTGAATCACATACACCTTCGCACCATTCGCGTGAACACCAAGGAGGCAGGATCGATGTGGCACTTCGGACGTTTCTCCCGCATGGCAGCATATGTCGCCGGGCTCTTGATTATCTCGGCGTATCCCGCGATGGGGGCCGCCACGAAATCCGAACCGGCGCGCTCCGTGGCCGCAAACTCGAGCGCGTCGCCTGCCTCGAAAGAGCGAACCGAGATCTATATGGGGGTCTTTATGATGGGGAACTTTCCCAGCAACCGCGCGCTCAAGTTCGAGAATGATCCCTATCCCAATACGGAAGTCGGCGGCGGATTGGGCGGGGGCATCAAGGTGGGAATGTACCCCGCATTCACAAATCGCATCATCGGAGTTGAGGCCGAACTTGCGGGATTCAATGCCAAAGTGGATGCGCCGCAGACGACATCAGGCGGCGTCACTCGCAGTGCGGATTTCCGATTGAATGTCTTTAACGCGATGGCCAACCTCCTGGTTCGGTATCCAGGAGACGTCGTGCAACCATATGTAGGAGTAGGTGCGGGACTGTCCGGTGGGTTCGCAAGGAGCCTGAACGTGCAAAACAGCTCCATGGGAACCATCACCGAGAATGCTGCAGACGGAGCGTTTGCGTATCAATTGATCGGCGGTGCACGCGTCAACGTCAGCGACCGGTTCTTTCTCTTCAGCGAATATAAATACTTTGTCGCGAACTACAAATGGGAGAGTGAATTGCCGAATGGATCGGGGGGGCCATCATTTTCGCTCCCGTTTCGCACTCACATCGTAGCCGGTGGCGTAGGCTTCAACTTCTAGCGGGCACCGTCAATCGTCAAACGTCAGTCGTCAACCGAGAATCAAGAATAGCGCTTCACTTCTTTACCAATGACGATTGATCGGTTTCGCCCTTTCACGGGATACGCGTGACGGGTGTCGCTACAAAACGTCCGGTGCGTCGGACTGAGATCGGTCAACGGGATCCTGCGACGATCTGAATCGGAAGGTCATTTCATTGTTCAGCAGGTCAGGAGAAAATCGGAACCATCCCTCGGCGGCCACGTGATCACCAGACTGGGACTTCCCACGCGGATATACTCGTAATTCCAGACGGCCTTCCTCTTCTCCTGCCTGAGCGCCGTGTCGCAGCTTACCCTTCATCTCGACGTGATCTTCGATAGCATCAAGGGCTCGATTCAGGAGGGATCGGAGAATACCCTTTGCTATCGCGTCGTCAAACGGCTGATCAAAGTCGAACCTCCCCTGATCCTTTGATTTGGTCTCGCCTGCCCACAGAACAGCGGGAGCAACAGCAAGTAGCACCGCCAGAAATAGGATCTTCATGTTGCGTTCTCCTAGGTGCGCAATGAAAACTATTCATTCCCTCAGCACCGTGCAAGCCGGCTGTCTTTACGGCTCCATTGGGACACAGTGCCCTCACTGTCGGTCAAGTCCAGTGCTTCTCCACTGACGACTTTGAATTGAAAGGGCGCGGCCTTGGTCGGGACGACGACCAGACGCAGTATCTCTCCATCGTGTTCGACACGACCTGACCACAGAACCGCCTTGTAAAATTCTGATACGTTGCCTGAGGTGATGGCCCAGACAAACTCTTCCTGATGGTCCACGAACTTGGCTGACCCTTCCCAGATGCCGATCATCGCCGGTTCGACCGGGGGGAGCCGTTTGACGGCAATTTTGTGTGGACTCCCGGTCAGAGACTTATAGAGGATGCGATCGAAACGGGACGGTGACTGCCCCTTTATGACCTTATCCCATTTCACGCTGAGAATTCCGGTCGTTGAAAAGGTCTCTTTGCCGCCCAACTGGTACGTGCCATGAAGAATGTCTTGAAAGGAATCCACCTGCCAATGTCCACGATCCGCGGTCAACATGCCCGGCGAGATCACGGCTGTCGTGAGGGACCAGTCGCCGGAGTCGGTGAGACTCAAATGCCCTTTGGCATTGAGAAGTCCTACCGGTATGCATCCATACCAGTCTCCCGCCCATTTCGATGAGGACAGAACCGATGCCACCGCGGAGGGCGAGACATCGCCGAGCGGTAACTGGGCCGCGAGTCGATAGGCGGCTGATTTGGCTAAATTGGTCACGGCTTCAAAAGGTGTTCCGTGGCGCGCGGATGTGAGCGTGAGGGTGACCAGGGCATCGCCCTTCATAAACGTGAGCTGAATGCCGCCCAATGGAGAAGGAAGGGTAAACGCGCCGTCACCGATTCCTGAAATCAGGGTCCCCTTCGTTTTTAGACGTTCATCGTTGAATTGGCCTTTCTTCTCTTTGCCGGAATTGTGGTCGATTTCTACGACAACTGTATCGTCCGGATTGGCCTTGGCGTGATACAGGCACTGGGTATCGCTTCTCTTTTCCGGGGCCGTCACAGGTGTTCCGATGGCAATCTCGACTTCGGCCTCCGTGACAAGCAAGCAGGCATTGATATGTTGAGAAACCACATCGGTCTGCGCAGAGCAGGCGCCAAGCAAGGTCGGCAGTAAAACTGAATGCAAAAAGCGCATGTTGAACATGGAGATTACCCGCCGTTTACTCTAGAGTTTCAATCCGGTTAAGTCAAACGGCCTGAGGAGAAGTCATACGATCAGAATGGGGCAGTACACGCCGGAAGGTTGAACATGCGTCGTCATGAGGGGATAAATGTCAAAGCCGCTGAATTGATGCAATAGCGCAAGCCGGTCGGCTGCGGGCCGTCCTTGAAAATATGTCCCTGGTGCCCATCGCATCA